>CATJZH010000064.1 GCA_949746285.1 uncultured Clostridia bacterium | reverse complement strand
AAATTATTTAAACTTAAAATTTTATCTTATTCGTTCTTTATGTTTCTCATAAATTTTATTTAATTCTTCTTCCCTTTTATTAAATAATTGAACTGCACTTTTTGTTCTTTCTTCTCTTACATCTTCAATACTATTTAATATTTCTTCTAAGTCTTCTGCAGTCACATTAGAAACTTGCTCTAATGCCTTTGTAGTTTGAACTGGATATTTTTTTAATAAATACTCCATAAACTCTCTATAATCTGATGTAGATTTCTGTTCTACAAAATCTTTTGGCAATAAAATAGCTGACTTTCTCTTTAAATCTTCTTTTTCTAATGTTTCTTCTGATAATTTCCCATCATTTAAATCATTATCAAATCCTAAAATCATTTCATTATCAAACATTGGATATAAATCCAACTGTCCTGTTTTTTTATTTTTTCGAATAAACCAATTATTTAATCTCCTATCTGGATTCATATATTTTAAATCATAAATTGCCATATTTATAAAATCTTGTTTAAAATCTAAAAACTCTTGATACGGTCTTCCATTTCTATTCATATAACCAAATATAGAATCCATTATAGTATCGATATCTGTTCCATTATAAATTTCTTTATCTGAATTTTGTTTTTCTAAAAAATCTTTTATTATAAGTCCTGGAGAAATTAAAATATCATCTTGACATGTTTTCTCATAACTAATTACTCCATAATCAAATTTGTTATTTAATAATAATGGTGCTTTATATAATTCACATTCACAAACTTTAATTCCATTCTTTTTTCCTAATAAAAATCCCAAAAACTCACTTATATGAGTATCTTCTGTCCATATTGTTCTTTTAAAATAGAATCTATTATGATTTTTTCTATCATTCAATAATTCTGGATTTCTAGCTCTATATTCATATAAACCTTTTCTTATTTCGTCATATAAAGTATACTTTTTTAGATCAATCGTTTTTCCAATATATTTCATTTTACCTCCAAAGATATTTTACCTTTTTATTCTATTCCTATTCTTTAGTATATTGAAAAACATATATATTATAGCACTTTTAACATTTCCTTACAAGAAAATACTTGATACAAATATAAACAATGAGGAAAAGCGCTGGAAAGCTTTTGCTTTTCCAGCGCTTTTAATTAAGATTGCTCTAAAAAACGCCCTCTTATCAAAGTTTATAATTCAATTTTAGGCTGATATTTTTCAAGCCACATATTTACTTGTATTAAATAAGCCATAAGTTGTGGCCCTGTCATGAGCTGACCAAACCACGGTCTTGAAAATGCTGTTCCATCTGTATTTATTATATCTATAATATACTCCCTATTTAACAATTTGTTTATAGGTGCGTTTTCATTTTCCATAATTTTAGATAACTTTTCTTTTACTATTTTCAAATAATTTGGATTATGCGTTTTAGGATATGGACTCTTTTTTCTATATATAATTTCTTCTGGAAGTTCTCCTTCCATCGCATATCTTAATAATCCTTTTTCCCTTCCTTTATATGCTTTCATCTCCCATGGAATATTCCATGCATATTCTACTATTCTATAATCACAAAATGGTACTCTAACCTCAAATCCATTATACATACACATTCTATCAGTTCTATCTAATAAAGTTTGCATAAACCAATTAGAAGTTAAATAAATTAATTTTCTATGCAATTTATTATCTTCTGTATCAGTTGCTAAACATTTAACTTTTGCAAGCTCTTGTTCATACTCTTCTTTTACATAATCTTTAATAGAAACTTCTTTTGAAATATCAGGATTTAATAAGTTTTGTCTTTCCTCTAATGCTATAGACCAAGGAAATGTATTGCTCTTCAAAGCATCTTCTCTAAAATACCATGGATATCCGCCTAAAATTTCATCTGAACACTCACCAGAAAGTGCAACTGTAATATGCTTTTTTACTTCTTTAAAGAACAATAAATATGATGAGTCGACATCAGCCATTCCTGGAAAATCTCTTGCAACAAGCGCATCTTCTAAGTTTTCTACTAATTCTGGTGTATCTAAAATAATTTTATGATGATTTGTATCTAAATATTTAACCATCAAGTCTATATAATAATTGTCACTATTAGGCTGAAAATCGCTTTTAACAAAATTCTTTTCTTGGTCTACATAATCAACAGAAAATGTTTCTAATTTCTTGCCAAATTTTTCTTTATAATAATCACTAGCATATTTCGAGATTATACTAGAATCTAAACCACCAGATAAAAGTGTTCCAATTGGCACATCTGAAACTAATTGTCTTTCTATTGAATCTTTAAGTAAAAATCTTAACTTCTCAGCAGTAGTTTTTAAATCATCTGTATGTTCTTTAGTTTCTAGTTCCCAATATTTCTCTTTTCTTAAATCACCATTTTTATTATAAACTAAAAAATGTGCTGGTTCTAATTCTTGTATTCCCTTAAACGGACTTTTACCAGGTGTATGACTAGGTCCTATTCCAAAAAGTTCGGCAATTCCAATTTTATCAATACAAGCTTCTACTTTTGGATGTTGCAAAATAGATTTTATCTCTGAGGCAAAAATTAAATTATTTTCCGAAAAAGTATAATAAAGTGGTTTTATTCCAAAATGATCTCTCGCCAAAAAGATTTCTCCTTTTTTATCATTCCAAATTGCAAATGCAAAAATTCCATTTAAATGTTTGCATACATCTTTTCCATAAAATATATACGCTTTTAGTAAAACTTCTGTATCTGAGTGTCCTTTAAATTCAAATCCATTACTTTTTAAAACTCCTCTTAGTTCTGATGTATTATAAATTTGACCATTATAAACAATTGTATATGTAACTTCATTTATTCTATAACTCATTGGTTGTTTTCCATTTTCTATATCTATAATGCTAAGTCTTCTATGACCTAAATTAGCATGTTTTGAAAAATATAATCCATCTTCATCTGGTCCCCTTTTAGTTAAACTTTTAGTCATATTTTTTATAATATAATAATCATTAGATATATCTTCTTTATAATTTACAACTCCTGCAATTCCACACATAAAAAAACTCCTTACACAAAATATATTCTAATTATATTTTATGCAAGAAGCTTGTTTATATGTTACTTATTTTATCATTTCTTTTAGCTTTACTAGTGTATTTAAAGCATCTATCGGTGTAAGTTCATTTACGTTTATTTTATCTAATTCATGAGAAATATCTGCAAGTTTTAAATTAAATAAATCAAATTGGCCTTCAACTTGTTTTTTAGCTTCTGGTTCTTCTTTTATTTTTACTCCACCTTTTTCAAGCGAACGTAAAATTTTATTAGCTTTAGTTACTACATTTTTAGGGACTCCCGCTAATTTTGCAACATGAATACCATAACTTTCATCAGTTCCCCCCTCTATTATTTTTCTTAAGAAAATTACATCTTCTCCTTTTTCTTTAACAGCTATATGATAATTTTTTATTCCAACTACTTTTTCTTCTAATTCCAATAATTCATGATAATGTGTTGCAAATAAAGTTTTACATCCAACGCTATCACTATCTGCAATATATTCAGCAACTGCCCAAGCTATTGATAATCCATCATATGTAGATGTTCCTCTTCCTATTTCATCAAGTATTACTAAACTTTTTGGTGTAGCATTCTTCAAAATATTTGCTACTTCATTCATTTCAACCATAAAAGTACTTTGTCCACTACTTAAATCATCTGATGCTCCAACTCTTGTAAATATTTTATCTACAATTCCTATTACAGCTGATTCTGCTGGAACAAAACACCCTATTTGTGCCATTAAAGTAATTATTGCTACTTGTCTCATATATGTAGATTTTCCTGCCATGTTAGGTCCTGTAATTATTGCCACTCTTGTATTATCACTATCTAAATATGTATCGTTTTCAACAAATATTCCATCATCTACCATTTTTTCAATAACAGGATGACGTCCTCCTTTAATATCTATAATATTACCATCATTTATCTCTGGGCACACATAATTATTATTTTCTGCAACAGTTGCAAAATTAGATAATACATCAATATTTGCTACAGCATTTGCTGTTGTTTGAAGTCTTTCTATATTTGATGCAATTTCATTTCTTATTTTAGTAAATTCCTCATACTCTAAATTTATTACTTTTTCTTCTGAACCTAATATTTTGTCTTCTATTTCTTTTAGTTCTTCTGTTATAAATCTTTCTGCACCTGTTAATGTTTGTTTTCTAATATAATTTTCTGGAACTTGTTTCAAAAATGATTTTGTTATTTCTATATAATATCCAAATACTCTTGTATAACCTACTTTTAAGTTTTTTATTCCTGTTCTTTCTTTTTCTTTTAGTTCAAGTTCAATAATCCAATTTTTACCTTCTGTCGAAGCATTTCTATATTCATCAATTTCTGGATTAAATCCATTTTTTATTATCCCACCTTCTTTTACACTTATTGGTGGTTCTTCAACTATTGCTCTATCTATTAATGAATATATATCTTCTAATTCATCTAATTTCTCATATAGTTTTTTTAACATTTCTGAATTAGCCATTTTTAAAATTTGTTTTAACTCTGGAAGATGACTTAATGAATTTTTTAGGGAAATTAGTTCTCTGGCATTTACATTCCCATATGCTATTTTTCCTGCTAATCTTTCTATATCATATACTTTTTTTAAAACATCAATTACGTCTCCACGAAGCATCATATTATCTTTAAATTCTTTTACTGACTCTAATCTTTCATTTATTTCTTTTATATCTAATAATGGATCATTTATCCAACGTCTTAAAAGTCTTCCTCCCATTGATGTAGATGTTTTGTCTAATACATTTATTAGAGTTCCTTTTTTTGATTTATCTCTCATTCTTTCTGTAAGTTCTAAGCTTCTTCTTGCATTTATATCTAATGCCATATATTTTTTTACTTCATAAACTTGTATTTTATTTATATGGTCCAATTTTACTTTTTGAGTTTCTGTAAAATAATTTAATAAACCATTAATTGCTGTTACTATTAGTTCTTCATTTTCAAAATTATCTTTTTCTTTTTCGAATCCATCAACAATTGTATATAAATTTAAAATTAGTTTATCATTACTATCAAAATTACTATCATCTCTTACAGTAATAAAGGTATTATTTCTATCTTTTAAAATATTTAATTCTTTTTCAGAGCTTCCCATAGCTGTATTTACTACAATTTCTGCGGGTGCATATCTTGCATATTCATCTAATAGTTTTTCAAAATTATTTTCGCTAAGCTTTATTTGAGTAGCATAAAAATCTCCTGTACTAATATCACAAATAGCTAGTCCATAATACATACCCTTTTTTACTATACTCATAATATAATTATTCTTTTTTTCTTCTAACATATTTGTTTCTATTACAGTTCCTGGAGTTACAACTCTAATTACATCTCTTTTTACAATACCTTTAGCTGTTTTTGGATCTTCTAATTGTTCACATATTGCTACTTTAAAACCTTTTGCTATAAGTCGAGAAATATACATATCTACTGAATGATGTGGAACGCCACACATAGGAGCTTTTTCTTCTAAACCACATGCTCTACTTGTTAATGTTATTTCTAATTCTCTTGACGCTACTATTGCATCATCAAAAAACATTTCATAAAAATCCCCTAATCTGTAAAAAAGCATACAGTCTTTGTATTGTTCCTTAGTATTTAAATAACTTTGCATCATAGGTGATAATTCTGCCATATTTATTTGCCTCTTTTCTTTATTTATTATCTATTTCAATTCATCTATATTTATTTCATCATTTTCTAAATCAAAAATTTCTACATTTTCTATGATTATTTTTAATATATTTTCTTTTAAACCATTTTCTATGAAAAAAGAAAATTTATTACTTAAATAATCTGGTTTATATGTTAATATTTCTCCTCTATCTTGTATAATAATCTTTTGAATTTCTTCATCTGGTATAAGTATTGTAAGTAAACGAATATTTTGCTCTAAATCTCCTTTTTTAATGGTTAAAAGTTCTGGTGTTACTTCTAAAGCATTTTTCATTTCGTCCTCATTTAAATAATCTTTTAAAATAATTCCATTTTCCATTATAAGTTTTAATTCAGTTGTTACAAAAGTAATATCTTCTTCTATTACGATTCTTATTTGTCTTGCATCAAGTCCTAAAGAAATTAAATATTTAATCTTTTCATGTAATGCTTTTTTATCTATTTCATTATTTGCATATTGCATAATATATTCTGTTTCTTCTTTATCAAATCCGATTTTCTTTAGGTATTCTTCTATACTTATCTCTATATTTTCCATAAGCTATCTCCCATCAAAATATTCATTATCGCCATATTCATCTTTTATATTATATTTTTCTTGCAAACTTTTTGAAGTTTCTCCATACATTCTGTATAATTTTTCTGTATCAATAAATGGTGTACTGCTTTTTCCATTTAATTCCCAATGTTTTATAAGTGCATACATAAATTCTGGTGAAATTCTAAAAGCTCTTAGTTTTTCTAACACATATTTTGTTGTATTTGTATCCTTTAAAATTTTTATTTGTAATAACGTTCTTATAAGTGAACTAGCTATTATTACAGAATTTTCTTTTAATATATATGACGTGTTAGAGATTCCAAATTCTGAATCTAACATATCTACACTTGGTTTTACTTTATTTTCTAAACTTAATGTTAACAGTTTTGGAGTATCATACATCATTTTCTGTATTTCTTCATCTGATATTTTATCTTCTTCATTTTCTATTTTATCGTTTCTTGTAATAAAAAATTGAGTTAGTCTATTATATCTTTCTTCAAGTAAATCTTCAGAATCTGGTTTTCTTCCTGTAACTCTTCTTCGAGGTCTAAGTTTTTCAAATATTCTTTGCTTTTTTATTTCTTCTGGTAATTCATTAAATTTTTTATTATCATAATTCACAAAATATTTAACTTGCGTCAAACTTCTATTTTCTTTTAATACTTCTTCAAATTGCTTTATTTTTCTATCATCATTTAAGTATTGTATAATAGCTCTTTTTATTGTATCACGATGTTTACCTGTTTCTTCTGATAATGCTGTCAAACTCTTTTTTCTACTTATTATTTCACTGTGCATTTTTTTTATTTGTTTTTCTGTTAATGGAATTTTATTTTTCACATTACTTGTTTCTACATTTCTTCTATTTTCTAAGTCTAGCTTTTTTCTAATTGCTAATTCCCTAGCATTTTCATCAGACATATTTCCATATTTATTTATTATATTAGTTACACTAGTTCTTCCAGAACCTCTTAATCTTGCAATCTCTCTTATTGATTTCTTTTTATTGAAATATAAATCTATTACATTTAATTCATCATCTGTAAGAGAATTACTATTACTCATCTACACTATTTCTCCTTTTAAATACCATCTGTGTGCTTCTGTAATTTTAACTGAAACTATATCTCCTATTTTATTTTTTTCATTTGAATTAAATATAACCACTTTATTTGTAGTTGTTCTTCCTTCTAACATATTTTCATTATTTTTACTTTTACCTTCAATTAATAATTTTTGAACAGTATTTAAATATTTTTCATTATTTTCATCAACTCTAGATTCATAAAGTTCTTTTAATTTATCAAATCTTTTATGTTTAATTTCTTCTGGAATTTGATCTTCTCTTTCTGCTGCAACTGTTCCTTCTCTTATTGAATAAATAAACATAAATACTTGTTCAAAATTTACTTTTTTTACAACATCTAATGTATCTTCAAATTCTTCTTCTGTTTCTCCTGGAAATCCTACTATAATATCTGTTGATAATACTAAGTTTGGTATTCTTTCTTTCATTTTGTCTACTAAACTTAAGTATTGTTCTTTTGTGTATTTTCTATTCATTTCTTTAAGTACCTTTGTATTTCCAGATTGAAGTGGCAAATGAATAATCCTAGATATTTTTTCATTATTTGCTATTGCTTCTATTACATCATCTGTAAAATCTTTTGGATGAGGTGATATAAAGTTTACTCTTTCTATTCCATCAATTTTACAAACTTCATTTAAAAGATCTGCAAAATTTTTTATTTTTTCATTGCCTTTATATGAATTCACATTTTGTCCAAGTAAAGTTATTTCTTTATACCCTTCTTTTGCTAAACCTTTTATTTCTTCTAAAATTTTTTCAGGCTCTCTACTTCTTTCTCTTCCTCTTACATATGGAACTATACAATATGTACAAAAATTATTACAACCATACATTATTGTAACTGATGCTTTATATTCATTGTTTCTTTTTATTGGCAAACCTTCAAATATTTCTCCATCTATATCTAAAATATCTCTTACCTTTTCTTGTTTTATTATTGCTTTATATATATTTTCTGGTAAATTTTGCATTGTATGTGTTCCAAAAATTAAATTAACAAATGGATAACTTTTTTTTATTTTGTTAACCATATTTTTTTCTTGCATCATACATCCGCCTATTGCTAGTATAACATTTTTAGATTCTTTTATTTTCTTTATTTCACCTATTTTACCAAATAATCTTTCTTCTGCATTTTCTCTAACACAACATGTATTAAATATAACTAAATCTGCCTCTTTGTAATTATCTATTTCTATATATCCCATTTCATCAAGCATTCCAGCAATTTTTTCTGAATCATTTTCATTTAGCTGACATCCCATTGTTAAAATAGAATACTTTAAATTTTTACCTTTATTTTTTTCTTTCACTAAACTTATAAATTTCTCTTGATTTGGTTGCAATTTTCTTCTCCTCCAATACTTTGACATTTTATAACATTTTTATTATTTTTTCAAGGAGTTCATTGAATTTGAAGTATTTTTTTGTTAAAATAACATTATATTTAAATTTTAATTATTATTGGAGATAAAAATGACTCATTATGACACTCTCGGCATATCCAAAAATGCTACTGAAAAAGAAATAAAAGAAGCTTATAAAAAACTAATTAAAAAATATCACCCTGATGTATATCCTGGTGACAAATCTTTTGCCGAGAAAAAAACTCAAGAAATAAATCATGCTTATGATATTTTGTCTAATGAAGAAGCAAAAAGAAATTATGATATTGAAATATCACCTTCATATGATTATACTCCACCTAAATATACTAATCCAGAATCATATTCATATAAAAATTATTATTCCGAAAATAGTAGTTCTGATTTCAAAAACTATAAAAGATATGCAGACTATCATCGCTCAAAAGTTCCAAACTCAAATTATAATGTTCATGATGAATTTTCTGACAATATAGTAAATTCTGTAAATAAAATGTCATCAAATAAAAAAACTATACTCATATTAACTATTTTGTTCTTATACATATTATTTTTAGTTATAACCTTTTTAAAAATAAACTCTTTACTTAATGGTAATAGTAGTGGTACTCTTCTAAACACTCAAGTTGAAACTCCAGAACCTAATATAACTGTACCCTCAACTGAAAATGATTTATATGATGAGGATGATGAAACTCTTTATGAAGATTTTGACTTAAATGATTATATTTCTGAAGATGAATTAAAACAAATATATGATACTTATTATCACCAATACTTCGATTCATTTGAAGAATTTAAAGATACATTAACTGATTATTTATATTTTAATTATGACTTTTAAAATATGTACAAATTAAAAATTTTAGAATATAATATTGTATTATAAATAACAATAAATAAAAACACATAAATAAATTTCATAATTCATTTAAAAAGGAGGGTTTTATGAAAGAATACAAAATAGCGATAGTTGGTGCAACTGGTCTAGTTGGCAGAAAAGTTATTGAAATTTTAGAGGAATATGATTTACCTATTTCTGAATGTGAACTTTTTGCAACAAGAAAATCTGCTGGTACAGACTTCTATTTTAGAGGAAAAAGATGTTTAGTAAAAGAATTGAAAGAAGATTCTTTTGATGAGGGATTTGATTTTGCAATATTTTCCGCTGGTAGTACTGCTTCACAAAAATTTGCTCCAATAGCTGCTGAAAAAGGTTGTATTGTTGTAGATAATAGTAGTGCTTTTAGAATGGATCCATCAGTACCTTTAGTTGTTCCAGAAGTCAATTCAGAAGAAATAAAAAACAATAATGGTATTATAGCAAACCCTAATTGCTCAACTATTCAAGCTGTTATACCTCTTAAAGTTTTAGATGACCATTATAAAATAAAAAGAATTATATATTCTACTTATCAAGCTGTTTCTGGTGCAGGTCAAGAAGGAGTTAATGATTTAGAAAAAGGACTTTTAGGTGAAGAACCTAAAAAATTCCCTTATCCTATTGTAAACAATTGTATTCCACACATAGATTCTTTTATGGATAATGGTTATACAAAAGAAGAAGAAAAAATGATAAATGAAACAAGAAAAATATTAAATAACCCTGATTTAAAAATAACAGCAACAACTGTAAGAGTTCCAGTTATAAACTCACATAGTGAATCTATAAATGTAGAATTTGAAAATAAATTTGATATAGCTGAATTAAAAAATGTCTTGAAAAATGCTGAAGGAATTATCGTTCAAGATGATATTTATAATAATGTATATCCTCTAGCAATAAATGCTACTGGTCACGATGAATCTTTTGTTGGAAGGATTAGAAGAGACTTTAGTGTAGAATCTGGAATCAACTTCTGGTGTGTTTCAGATAATATAAGAAAAGGAGCTGCTTCAAATGCAGTTCAAATAGTTCAAAAGCTTATTGAAAATGATAATAAGTAAATATTATAAAAATGGATTAACCAAAATCGGTAATCCATTTTTTATATTTTTTCTATAAAATTTATATATTTTATTCTACTTAAATCTGCTTGTTCTATATTAATAGCATTTTTTAGTTCTTCTAAAAGCACATATGTTTTATTTAAATTATATGAATATTCTTTCATATAGTCCACATCATTCATCATTTCCTTATACTTTGTTTCTGCTAATCCTATAGTAGTTTTAGCATTTTGCCAATCTAAAAAATTCGCTTGCAAAAAACTAGATAAAACCAAAGATTTTAATTTCATATTGTTTATTTCATTTTTATTACTTGAATATTTTTCTAAATATGTTGGTAATAAAGAATATAAGTAACTGCATCTTTGCATTAATTCATTTTCATTTTTTCCAGAAATTGCTATATTCACATTATTTAATTCATTTCTAAAATTTACCAAATCGTCATTAGAAATCTTAGTTTCTGATAAATCTAAAACAATTGTATCTAATGAATTATTTAATTTCTCTGTATCGTCTTGAATAGATTTCCAATCTATTTGATCATCTTTTATATACTCTTTTTTAGCATATCTATTTATAATATTTAATATATTATCTTCAACAAAACTTATTTCTTCATCTGTTTTATTTTCTATACTTTTAGGTTCATCTTTTTTCATTGAGCATCCTGTTAAACATCCTAATGTTACTACTAAAATAATTGTATATACTAAAAAATTTCTTACTGTTTTTATCATAAAAACCTCCAATTTCTTATATTATTAGTATTTTCCTTTTAATTTATTCATTTCATATGTATATTTTATCTGTGTAAATGAAATATTTTATTACACATTCTCAGTTACTCGCTTAAGCTAATTTTCATATAATCTCTAAAATAATTTTTGATAGCGCCCTCAAAATAAATTGAGATTCCCTATCAAAAATTATTAAGAGATTATAATTCAAATTACTTGCAATTCGTAACTTTCATTTAGTAATATAAATATTTCATTTACACAGATAAATTGTAATAAAACATAAATGAATAAATTAAAAGGAAAATACCAATAATATAAAAAAATGAAAAGAAAGAGTAAAAAATGAAAACATCAATAAATTTTTATAGCGAAATAGAGGGAGAAATAAAAAAATTCTTAGAACAATATTACTCTAAGAATTTAAATTTAGAAAATAGTTTATCATTTCAAAAAGAATATGATAATCCTGTAGATATGATAGATATGATAAGTTGCTTTATAGATAATAATAACAAATTTAAAATGACATTATGGATAAGTTTAGATAAAGATGTATATATATGTGTTACAGATAATAATCTTGATAACTTAATAAAATATATTTATGAAAGATACCCATACTAATTTTATTTTTCTAATATTATCGTGACTGGTCCGTCATTTACCAAAGATACTTGCATATCGGCACCAAAAATTCCTTTTTCTACATGAATGCCTTCTTGTTCACATTTTTTTATAAAATATTCATATAATGGTTCTGCTTTTTCTGGTCTAGCTGCGGCTATAAAGCTTGGTCTATTACCACTACTCATACTATCTGCATACAATGTAAATTGTGAGACTATTAAAAGTTCTCCTCCGACATCTTTTATTGATAAATTCATCTTATCATTTTCATCTTCAAAAACTCTTAAATTACATAATTTTCTTGCTAAAATATCTACTTCTTTTTCTGTATCTGTATGAGTTATTCCACACAAAACTAAAAAGCCTTTATTTATCTTTCCAACTATTTTATTATTAACTTCTACTTTTGACTCTAAAGTCCTTTGCACTACTAATTTCATGATTTCTAATTATTACTTTCTTCATTATTTTCTACATTGTTTATTTCGATTACTTCTGCTTCCTTAACATCTTTAGGCTCCTCTTTGATTTCTACTTTTTCTACTTTAGGTTGCTTTTTTCCACATTTTGAGCAAAAGTCTGAATCTATAGGAATCTCTGTTCCACATTCAGAACATTTTCTTACTTTTTTTATAGCTAATAATTGCTCTTCTAATTTTGAAATCTCGTTTTTAGCTATTGTTATTTCATCACATTTTGAGATTATACTATCTTTTGACACATCATTTCCATCTTTAATTTGATTATATACTTCTTTTCCTATTTCATTATATTTTTCTTTTATTTTGTCTTTATAATCTCCAATTTTACTTTTAATTTTTATTTCCTCTGATAAATTACTAGCTTTTTCTTTAGTTACTTGATATGTTTCTGTTGCTTTTTTTCCTAATTTGTTTAAAAAATCCATAATTACTCCTCCTTAAAATTTTTATTCTTCTTTCAATTTTCTTGTCATTAAAGTTTCAACTGCTTTTTTAGGTTCTAAATTATTATATAAAACATCATAAACTGCATTTACTATTGGCATTTCAACATTATATTTTTGTGCAAGTTTATATGCAACATCAATATTATCTATACTTTCAATTGTCATACCAACTTCTTTTCTAGTTTGTTCTATTGAATAACCTTGACCTATCATTTTTCCAGCTCTTCTATTTCTGCTATGTTCGCTGCTGCAAGTTACTATTAAATCTCCTAAACCTGTTAGTCCATAAAATGTTTTTTCCTTTCCCCCCATAGCAGTTCCTAATCTACATATTTCAACTAATCCTCTTGTAGCTAGAGCTGCAAATGCATTATCTCCTAGATTTAACCCTACTGATATTCCAGCACAAAAAGCAATAATATTTTTTAAGGCTCCCCCCAATTCTACTCCTTTAATATCACTTGATGTATATATTCTAATAATTGGACTTGAAAATGCTTCTATTATACTGTTTTTAACTTCTTCACTTTCTGAAGCTATCACTAAAGCTGTTTGAATATCTAAAGAAACTTCTTCTGCATGGCTTGGTCCAGAAAGAATTCCATATTTAACATTTGGTAATTCTTGCTTTATAACTTCGTCTAAAGTTAAGTTTGTTTCTGCTTCAAATCCTTTTGAACACATTATAATCATTTGATCTTCTTTTACGAATTCTCTATATTGTTTTATAGTACTTCTAACAAATTTAGAAGGAGTAACATGAAGAACAAGTTCTGCACCTTCTAATACTTCTTTAAAATCTTGTGAGCATTCAACACCATCTGGTATTTCAGCATTTGGTAAAAAAACACATTTTTTTTCATTATTTATTAAATTTTTTTCTTCTTCGTTAAATGACCATATTTTAACTTTATTTCCATTTTTAGCCAGATAAATTCCTAAAGCTGTCCCCCAGCTTCCACTACCTATTATTGCTATTTTTTTCATTTATATTCTCCTTCTTAAATTTTTAATATTATTTTCTTTTAATAAAATTTATTAATCTTTTCCAAAATGAAGGTGACTTATATTCAACTAATTGCACTTCTTTTGTTTCTTCTTCTATTTTTAAATTTTCTTTTGAAAATATAGTTTCTGGATTATATTTTTCTTTCTTTTTAATTTCCTCATTTATATCATTTTGCTTATATTTTTCTATTAATTTTTCTTTTTCTTCAGGTTTACACCAGTACATTAAATTCAAATATGCTATAAAAGCTAATGCTTCATTAGATATTTGAGAAGAAATATTTTTTCTTAAATCTATATTAGTTTCATAATCTAATACTTTATTATTTTGTATAAACTCATACATTTTATTTGGTATAAGATTTATATATTTTAAACCTACTATATTTAAAAAATCATATACTTCATTGTACATTATATTTGTTTTATTGTTTTCCATATTTTATTTACTTTTTTCTTCCTTTGGTTTGTTATTTAGTCTAAATTTATCTTTTATTTTTCCAATAATTTGCTGTATTTTTGAAAATTTTACAGCTACCTTAGAATCTTCAATAGTTTGATTAAAAATATTTTCAAAACATAGTGGATTTTCAACATACTTTTCCATTGTACTATTTTCAGAATCTACTGTTACATATCCTTTTATGTATTTTGGATTTAATTTTGGATGTATATTCTGCTTTGATTTTAGTATAATTTCTGGATTATTCTGTTTAAGTTCATCCTTTGGTATAGCTATAATTGGAATATCAACCATCTTTTTTCCTAATAAATTTTTATAACTACCTCCACCAGCAATTTGGCTTAATAATTCTCCAGGAAAATAATCAAAAGATATATTATCCTCTAACTGATCTTTAATTTCCATATATTCTGCATTAATGACTCCAGAAGACAAATTTCCAGTTAAATTTAATCCTTCTTTATTTATAGTTTCTCCACTACATGCTCCACCTGTTCTGTGTATTCCTATTTCAAAATCTTTACTATATAAATCTAAAATTTGCTCCATAATATCTGCTTGAGATTTTGAATTTTCTTTTTGATTTATATTAGATATTGCATAAACATCATATAAAGATATATCTTTTCCTTCATAAACTTTTTCCAATTTTTGAGCAAATTTTTCGCCATATGTTTTGCCAAGATAATCTAATCCTTCTTGTACCACTACTTCATAAAAACATTGGCTTACATTTTTATCGGAGAATTTTACCCAATCATCAAAAGAATTTTGTACAAATGTATCTTGCAATTTATTTTCATTAATAAAAGTTCTAAAAGCTTCTATATTACCTGCTTTATATGCTAATTCAAATGCTGGTAATAATTGTCCTGTTTCAGCTACTACATCTTCTATTTGTTTTATAAATTCTAAGGATTTTTCATTTGCTTTCATATTATTTCCCCTAATTATATTTTATTCTTCTTTTTTATTTTTACTAAAACTTAATTTATTTTCTGTTCCTGAAATAATTCTCTTCAAATTTGTTCTATGATTAAAAATAACTAATGCAGCTAACAAAATTCCAAAAAATATAAAATTAATTTCAAAATCTACTATATAAGAATCTCTTATAAAAAATATTAATACTGCAAATAATATTGCTGCTGATATTGAACCTAATGAAACCATTCTAGTTATTGCCATTATTAATAATGCGAAAATCAAACATATTAATCCAATTTTCCAGTTTACTAAAAGAATAATTCCTAAACTTGTTGCTACACCTTTTCCTCCCTTAAATCCATAATATATTGGAAAGGTGTGTCCTAATACTACACAAAAAGCAGCTATTTCTACTAAAATTGCTTTACTTTGTTCTTTAGCAAATATACTTATTAGTAAAGCTACTAATATTGAAATAACTCCTTTTAAAGCATCAAATACAAGTGTTATTGCTGCCGCTCTTTTTCCAACGGTTCTAAGTACATTTGTTGCTCCTGTACTTTTACTTCCCTTTTCTCTTACATCAAAACCTGCCATTTTTTTACTTATTAATATAGAAATATTCAAACTTCCTATTAAATAAGCTATTATTGCTACTATTACATATGCTAACATAATTTTATTCCTTTCTTAAAAGATTCTTTTTATATTTATGTATTTCTATAAATGCATTATATACACTAATACCAGAAAAAGCAAGATAAAGTGAATATGTGCCACATAGGTATAAATACTTTATAGAATCACATGTTGCTGCATTATTATATGAAATTCCTAAAATTAAAGTAAATAACGCTCCCAAAATTGCACTTAATATAATCCATTTTTCTATATTTTCATACTTTTTATGTAATAGCTGTTTTATAGTACATCCTGTTAATACTATATAATTTATAATTCCTATTATCCCTATAATAACACCGACAATAGAATAGATTTTTATTAAAATATTACAAATATTATTATTTATATTTAAAGAATCTATATATCCCTGTTGTTCTTCTACATTTCCCAACAAAGCTTTTTCTGTATATAATGCTTTTTCATTACTAATTTCTTCAAACTTCTTTACTTCAGATAAATTTGTATCTGTATCTGTTGTTACTAATTTATTTGAAATTTTCAATTCATCAAATGTTGATATATATTTAACTGTCTCTAAAATTGATTTTAAAATATTGTATGTATAAGTCTTCCTATATGGCGATAACAATGGTGATGGCATAACATGTTGCCTTTCTAGCAAGCCCTGCTGCATAGCAGAATTTAGCTCTGTAGCAATTTTATAATAAATTTCTTGTTCTTCTTCTATTGTTTCATAACCACTTCCTACTACTGCTGTTCTTATTGCCCATAATACCCAGCCATCTTCAATTTCGTTATCTCCTGGATATCTATCAAGTCTTCCTAAACCTCCAATAGTTTCATGTAACTTTGGTGCTATAGTTTCAAAACTTGGTGAAACAGCAGCCATTCTATCTACTTTCTCTTGAGTAACTGTTACACAATCTATCATTTTATTTGGTCTTACAGAATATATACTATTTAAAGCTAGTGTAAAATTACTTTCACTTAAAATATTTTTTATTTTTAATCCATAATATTTTTCATTTTTTGAAGCAATATATTGACCAAATATAATTAACATTAATACTGGTATAACTAAAAAAGTTATTTTTGAGATTAATTCAAAATTTATTTTTTTCTCTTCAACCAATTTATAAACTACTGTAGCTACAGTTATAAATATTATGAATGGAACTATCCACATAGAATCTTCTCTTGTATAGTAAAAAGTACTTAATGATATTCCAGCTAATAAAGACCAAATTATTAAATATCTATTTTTTTCATTTCTCCTTAAAAATAGTGCTATGTAACTCCCTATTATTAGTAATGAAAAAGTTGGTATCAATGCATTTCTATAAATTCTTTGAATTATTTCTGATGAGTACATTATAGGATTAAATAGTAATAATGCAAAAATTCCAATAAACCAATATTTATTTTTTATAAGCTTTCTAATAGCTATCATAAATATAATACATGATATTGTGTATAATAAAGTAATTACAAAAATAAAAGGCAATCTGTATTTATATATTAATGCCAATAACATTGGAAATACTGGTCCTTTCATCAAAGTATTATATTCATAATTTCCTAACCAATTTCCACCGTATTATATTATATGCCAACTTAACCATTAAAGCATCATCTTCTCCAGCTCCAACATATGCAATTATAGGAAACCCTTGTACTAATAATTGTTTCAAAATAGATAATATAACTATTAAACAAATAACAATTATGACATTCTTTTGTTTTTTTATAGTCTCTCTTATTTTTTCCATTTTAAATTAAAATCCTTAATATACTTATTCCTTTTTTTCTCTTATAATTAATCTAATTGGTGTTCCTTCTAATCCAAAATTATTTCTAAAACAATTTATTAAATATCTTTGATATGAAAAATGAAATAGTTCTTTATTGTTTACAAATATTACAAAAGTCGGTGGTTTTGTACTTGCTTGAGTTCCATATAAAATTTTTAATCTTTTGCCCTTATCTGTAGGTGGTTGAACTATTGCTATTGCTTCATTTATTACTTCATTTATTACAGAAGTAGATATTCTTTTTGCATTTTCTTTAGCTACATTATTTATCATTTCAAATAACTTATCTACTCTTTGACCTGTTTTAGCAGATATAAATATTATTGGTGCATATGATGCATATGAAATCTGGTTATAAACTTCTTTTTTGTATTTCTCTAATGTTCCTGTTTCTTTTTCTATTTCATCCCATTTATTTACAACAATTATAATTCCCTTACCAGCCTCGTGTGCCTCTCCTAAAATTTTTGTATCTTGTTCTGTAACTCCTTCTAATGCATCAATTAAAACCAAACATACATCTGATCTTTCAATTGCAAATAAGGTTCTCATTACACTAAATTTTTCTATACTTTCATTAACCTTTGACTTTTTCCTTACTCCTGCTGTATCTATAAATGTATACTTACCATATTTATTTTCAAATTCAGAATCTATAGCATCTCTAGTAGTACCTGCTATATTACTTACAATACTTCTTTCTTCACCTAGAATTTTATTTACTAATGATGATTTTCCTACATTTGGCTTTCCTATTATTGCTACTTTTATTCTTTCATCATCGTTTTCATTTTCATCTTTTGGAGGCAATTTCTCATATATAGCATCCAATAAATCACCTATTCCAATAGCATTAGCCGCAGATATAGGATATGGGTCTCCTATTCCTAAATTATAAAATTCATAAGTCTCTAGTGGTGGCTCACCATAATTGTCTGATTTATTACATACTAAAATTACAGGTTTATTTGATTTTCTAAGCATTACAGCTATTTCTTCATCTGCTGCTGTTACTCCTTGTCTTATATCTGTCATAAATAAAATTACGTCCGCTACACTTATTGCGATACCTGCTTGCTCTCTCATTTGAGAAACTATTATATCTTCTGATTCAGGTTCAATTCCTCCTGTATCTATAAGCGTAAATTCTCTATCTCTCCAAGAAGCTTCTGCATAAACTCTATCTCTGGTTACACCTGGTGTATCTTCTACTATTGATATTCTTTGTCCTACTACATAATTAAAAAATCTAGATTTTCCAACATTAGGTTTCCCTATTATTGCTACTATTGGTTTAGACATCTTTTCTTCCCCCATTTTATTAATATTGTGTTATTATATCTCATTTTTGCTTATTTTTCAATGTTTTAGTGTTTTTTCCATACATATGTAGAAAAAACAATTAAAGATATAAATGATATTAATAATGATACTTTCATTGCTTTAGTTCCTGTATATTTTACAGTTATTTCTGCACTATCTTCTTTTCCCATTATAAAACCTAAAAATCCATTCTCTGTTTCAAAAGTTTCTGTAATCATTCCATCAATTCTTACTTCATATCCTGGATAATATATATATGGTAGTTCAAATGCAGTATAATCACTTTCAAAAGTTTTAATATTTGCAGATAATTTTTTTCCGAATTTAGATTCATTTTCTATTTCTGCATTTCCTTCTAAAATGCAAATTTTATCTTCTCTTGTTGCAATATAAAATCTATCTTCATATGCTCTACTTGGAAGATACTCTCCTTTTCCTGCTCCTGCAATTACTTCTCGTTCTTTTCCAGAAAATTCTCCAAGTACAAGTTTATCTATATCTGTTACATTTCCTTTTGGTATAAATGGCAAAAATACAAATGAATATCCTACTGCTATTAATGATATTACTAGTACATCTTTATAATTAAATTTTTTTACTATAGTATATATATTTATTCCACAAACTAAGCTAAAGAAAAATCCAGATAGCATAAGCATTCTCCAAGGAAATTGAATAATGCATACTTCATATGGTAAATATTTCCATGGAAAATATTTTGTTGACATCCATAAAGTAATTAATCCTAATACTAGAAAAATTACATAATTTTCTTTAAGTTCCGATTTTACTTTTCTAAATCCCATTATTGATAATGCAATCATTATAATAATATGTGGCCCTAATTCAAAAATATATGAACCATCATTTTGTGTTACAAATAATTGATTCAACTTAAGTCCACTATTCGCAGTACTCTCTGGTGTTGACATAGCTTCATTTTCATATACTCGATAATCTGAACTTAATTTAGTTTCAATTGCAGGAATCCAGAAAAAACTTGTTACAAGTACTATAAATAATCCATTAATAATTAGTCCTTTTTTAATTCTTGTTTCTTTTATTTTTTCTAAATTAAAAATTATATAGACTAAACAAACTATAGCAACTAATATTGTAGAAATGTTATGTGTTAATATTAATCCTATTGCACCTATTGCTAAATGATAATTATTATCTTCTGTATAAAATAAATTATATAATCCTAAAAAAACTAATGGTATAAATATAAAAGATGTAAATTCTCCTATTGCATTTCTTGAATATAAATCTGTTAAATGATATGGAAATGACATGTATAATATTGATATTAATAAAGATGCATTATTATTAGTAGTAAGTTTTAAGGCAAATTTATGCATAAATATTCCAGAAATTATTAAACATATTAATGCAAAAATTTTATATGAAATTATAAAATTTCTAATTATAAAATTTACAATAATTATTCCATAAGTACTAAATGGTCCATAAAATAAGTTCCAAGAATATCCAAAGTTGTTTGAAAATGATGAAATAATATTTGGATATAATCCATCTTCTGCAATACTATTTAATGTGCCAAATGCTCTAGCAATGTGCTGAATTCCATCGTCTGCATATACATTAGTATTTGAACTTAAAAGTGGTATACATAAAAAGCATCCCACTAATATTAAAATAATTGTATCTACTAATTTTCTATTTTTTAATAATTTTTCTTTCAATTTTTTCCCTCTTTAAATTATTTACTCATCATAATTAATATTCTAATTGTCCATTTAAGAATTCATCATTGTCTATCCACTCTTGTATACTATACTCTTTATATTCAGTTTTATTTACACGTACAATTACTTTTTCTAATCCTGCATTTATTATTAGCTTTCTACACATTAAGCATGGTGCTGCTCCTTGCTCATATTCATGATTTTCTGTTCTGTATCCTGCTAAATATAAAGTTCCACCAATCATTTCTTCTCTTGATGCACTTATTATTGCATTTTGCTCGCTGTGTACAGATCTACAAGCATCGTATCCTCCATGTCTTTTATCTGGTAATAATTTCTTTTTTGTACAATACCCCAAATCTGAACAATTTATTCTTCCTCTTGGAGCACCTGAATATCCTGTTGAAATAATTTGATCATGATTTACAATTACTGTCCCATATTTTTTTCTTAAGCATGTTGATCTTGAAGCTACTGTTTCTGCTATATCTAAATAATAATTAATTTTATCTATTCTATCATTCATTTTCTACTCCTATATATTTAAATATTCGACTATATTTCTGAAATTATATCATTTTACTGCTTTTTTAGCAATATAAAAACAGCAACTTAAGCTAAATTTCGCTAAAGTTGCTGTCTTTACACGATTCGTGCATTGCCGCTATTTTTTCTGCGGAATAAATCCTTGCCAAATTAAAGGCACGATTTTTACCGCAATCATTTCTGCACTACCAGGCATAATGTCTGCCGAAGAATGTTCTTCAAAGTATCCACATACTTTTCCGACATATGGCGGCTTTGCTGAAAGATACACTTCCCGAACTCCATGGTCATGAGTATGTGTTTCCACTTCTCCCACCAAATAATCAGCAATAACTTTCCATTTAGCATCTGGTTCAGCTACTACTGTTCTTGATCCTCCTACATTCCATGCCATGCACATATGATGTAGTGCTTCACAAACATCATGTGGTTTTAAATCCTCCTCGTCAAACTCAATTTCCAATGTACTACCTGCAAAATCCTGCAATTTCATATCTGCTAAAAAAGAAACTTCACAAGTATTGAAATTTACAAGATATAAGCCTGCATCATTTACCTGCACATACACTTTGATGTCATGATATTCATTTTTCCCCTCTTGTGTAAATGAAGTTACCTCATAGTCATCTGTTGCAAAAATAAGTTTCATCTGTCATCCTCCTTTGTTCTTATTTCATGAAACTAAACTTTACGGCTACAATTTTTAAAAACTTTATATATTATATCACATTTTTATATACAATTCAAATAACAAAAAAAGACATATTTCTATGCCTTTTTCTAAATTAATATTATTCAGCTTTTTTTGCAATTATTTCTTTTCCATCATAATATCCACAGTTAGAACATATAGTATGTGGTCTTACTGGTTGATGACAATGTGAACATACTGATAAATTTTCTTCTTCTAATTTCCATGTTGATCTTTTTAATCCTGTTCTAGCTTTTGACCATCTTCTTTTTGGTTGTGCCATTTAAAATCCCTCCTTTAGTGACTTTTATATCTATGTCAATATTTATTTTTCTTTACAGTTACCTAAATAGTATACAACCTATTTAGCGGTTTGTCAAGGATTTTTAATTAATTTATTACCTCTGCTTTTTGTAATGGTATTATTTTACTTTTAAAGGTTTCAAATTGACTTCTGCCTCTTTCTATAACTATTTGGTTTTGTAATTTTTTATTTTCCAATTTTAAGAAATCTATCTGAACTTTTATATCTCCAAAAATCCCTCTTGATTTTTCTTTGTGTATTATAGGTAAATAAGATTGATTTTTGTCTACTTTTTCACATACTAGTTTATATATTTCATCATCTGAAACAGTTTCATCACAATAATTTTCTTTTATTTTATTATACATGCTCTTCATTTCATTAGTGAACTTTCCATTTAATTCTGAAATAGCACATGAATATAAATCTGCCAATATATCTGTTATTTCATATTCATTTTTATCTTCTATTTTTTGGCTTTGTAATAATTCAATTTTTAATTTTATATTTTCTATTCTTTGAATTTGCAGACTATTTCTACCTGTTAACACTCCAAAAAAACTTAAACCTTCATTGGCTATAACTTCTCTATCTTGCATATATTTTTCTATTTTTGCATTTTTTATAATGTTTTGAGACTTTAAATAAAGATTCCTTTTTTCTTTGTCATCAATTTTATTTGAATTATTATCTTCTAAAGCTTTACTTTCTATGCTCATTTAATGTCCTTTCTAAAATACATATTGTATTTTTTCCCATAATACATATATATTTTACCAATACTAGAAAAATAATTCAATAAATTGCAATTATTTTAATCAAATTGTAATAATTAATAAAGCCCCAGATTTTTTCTAGGGCCCTGAAATTCTATGCAAGTTTATTACTTGTTCCAATTTCTGGATAATCATCTAATATTTTTTGTGCTAAATCATCACTTATCTTAAATTCTTTTACATATCCTCCTAATGAACTTGCTTTATCTTTTAATGCTTCTACATCTGAGTTTACATATATTTTAGCTTTTCCTTTTCCATTTTTAGCTTCTTGTACTAAATTTGATACTGGTGAATTTCCATCAAATGCTAAAACTATTGAATTTCTTCTTTCAAAAATTTCGTAATTAAAACTTTTGTAAATTCCCATTTCTTCTCTTTCTGTTGATATACAAACTCCATTTAAATCTTCTGTAAGTAGTCCATTTCTTACTTCTTCTGATACAGCTTTTGGTATTATTGCATTTATTTCAAATTTTTTATTTAACTCTTTTGAATAATCTATAATTGCTTTTTCATATCCACTCATTTTATGTCCTACTACAAAGTAAACTTTTTCACTATTTAAATTTTTAATTAAATTTTCTATTGCCTTTTTTCCCTCTTCGCTTAATGTTGTTTCTCTATCTTTTGCATTAAAACTTCCTCCAGCTACAATAATAGGAATTTTATCTTCTGGTAATTTTTTAATTTTTTCTTTTAATTCATTTGCTGAGTCTAAATCGTTTGTTAATCTCATATTTATTACATTATCTTTACTTTTTTCAAAATTCTCTTCTTCTAAATCTAATACTGCTTCTCTTATTGTTCTTCCATTTAAAAATTCTTCAAATTTCTTAGATTTTTCTACAAAGTATTTTTTACTTTTTTCTATTATTTCATCTTCAACTTTTCTCATTTTTTCAAAATCTAAATCATTTAATCCTAATATATTGTGTAATGCTAATTGTTCATTTATTGTATCGCTTCCATACATTCCACATCCATCTGTTCCTTGAACACATTTTATTCCATTTTCTAAATATTGTTTTAAAGGATGTTTATCTAATGCTGTTAAATTATTTAATCTTACATTTGATGTTAATTGGAATTCTAGAATAGCACCTGTATCTCTCATTTCTTTAATTAATTTTTTACCTTCTTGTGTGTTTAGGTCTGCTGTATATAATCCATGTCCTAATCTAAAGTTTGGAATTTTTTGTCCTGGTTTTAATGCTTCTTTTATACATTGTATTGATTTGGCTACATTGTCTCTTAAACAATCATTCTCTCCTGCGTGAATTCTTATTGTAAAATTGTTATCTTCTGTCACAGCATATTGAACTAATTCATTTATTACTGGTTTTAATTCTGTTATATCATTTATTTCTTCACCTATGAAATCGCTTCCTACTACATATGGACTTCTTGCTACTGCTTTTAAAACATCTAGATTTTCTCTTAAATAATTACTACTTGTTTTTTGATCTTTTATTATAGTAAGTGGTATTCTTCTAATTCCTACTAATAATCTTACCTTAACACCAGTTTCTTCTTCTATTTTAGGCATTACTTCATGCACTTCTTCTAATAACTTAACTGCTGGCTCTCCTGGTTTTACTAAATCTGTATCTGTTATTTCTACATATGAAATACTTTGCTTTTGATATTCTCTTGCTATCCATAAATATTTATCTTGTCTTAATGTATTATTTTTATATACACTATTTTCTTGTTTATCTTCTAAAATTCTTTTTAAATAATTTACTATATCTTTTTCTGGAATCTTTTCAATATTTTTTGAATCTACTTTTATTTTATTTTCTGAAAATTTTGCTTTACAAAATACATATCTGTAAATATAAACTTTTTCTAAATTTGTAAAAACTGATTGACCATCTTTTAGTAATGCTAAACTGTTTCTTATTTTTGATATATTTTCTTCTGCATTTTCTAAATTGTTTAAAATTAAGTCTGCAAAATTTATAAATGTGTTATCATCTATTTTTCTTGTTAAATATTTTCCTGTAAGTTCACTATTTTCAAATTCTTTTTCCACTAATTTTCTATCTTTTAATATTGCTTCTTCTTGCTTTTGTGTTATTTTCAATCCTAATTTCTTAATATAATATAATGGGTATTTTATTTGATGTGCAATTCCAAGTGATATTAAAACATCTGGTGTTAAATTTGCATTCATATGTGTGTGTAAATCTGTTTTAAATTTTGATTTTTTTAATATATATGATTTTACAATCGTTTTACTTATGTCTAATTTATAATTTTTAGTTTGTGACATTAATGTCTTTATTATAGCAGGCATTTTAGCTTTTACTTCTATTTCGTCTTCATAGATATTAGCTATTTTCATTCCTGCTATTCTAAATATATATACATCTTTATTATCTCCATTTATTGATGCTGGTATAGTATTTTTTATAACTTTTAAACCATTTTCATCTTCAGAAATTTCTAATTCACAAAGTTTGGCTAAATTTGTTATTAAATTTCCATTTTTATGGTTTGGAGTTCTTATAATATATTCAAGTTCATCTTCCATCTCATTTTTATATAATTCTACTACGATATCTTTTTCTTTATCTATATAAAATTTATTAAAATATCTTAGATTTTTCATATTATTATAATTTCTCCTTTCTTTT
>CATJZH010000063.1 GCA_949746285.1 uncultured Clostridia bacterium | reverse complement strand
TAGCAAAGTGGTAAATCAAATTGAGATATTTGATATGACTTTGGAAGATCTGGGTAAAAATAATTTTTTCTATCATTTTTACTATTTCTTGTTATTTCACAATTTGTAGCAAGTCCTGCTTTTACTGCATATTCTACCACTTTTTCGTTAAGTACTGGTAATGTACCTGGAAGTGCCATACATATTGGACAACAATGAGTATTTGGAGTTCCACCAAATTCAGTAGGACATGAACAAAATATTTTTGTTTTTGTAGATAATTCACAATGAACTTCTAATCCAATAATTATTTCATAATCTTCTTTTGCCATTATACTTTACCTCCTTTAAACTTAGGTTTATTCTCTCTAAAATTGCTATTTTGCTCAAAAGTATAAGCAGCTCTAAATATTTTTTCTTCTTCAAATGAATTAGCTATCAACTGAAATCCTATTGGAAGTCCTTGACTATCTAATGAACAAGGAATACTCATTCCTGGAAGTCCTCCAATATTAACTGGTACTGTACATATATCTTCTAAGTACATTTCAAGTGGATTTGTAGATTTTTCTCCAATTTTAAATGCAGTAGTTGGAGAAGATGGTGTAAGTAATAAATCATACTTTTTAAATAATTCTTCATATGTATTTTTTATAACTGTTCTAACTTTTTGTGCTTTCTTATAATAAGCATCATAATATCCAGAACTTAAAACATATGTACCTAAAATTATTCTTCTTTTTACTTCATCTCCAAAACCTTCACTTCTAGAGTTTTTGTAAATATCTTGCAAATTATCAAATTTCTCTGTCCTATATCCATATCTGATTCCATCAAATCTGCCTAAATTTGAACTTGCTTCAGCACATGCTATTATATAATATACTGCTGTTGCATATTTTCCTATATCTAATGAACACTCCTCTACTATTGCTCCCATTTCTTCATACTTCTTAGCAACATCTATTATTGCCTGTTTTACTTCACTATTAATCCCTTCTCCTAGATATTCTTTTGGTAGCCCTATCTTCATTCCCTTTACATCATTAACTAAAAATTTAGTATAATCTTTTTTATTCATATTTACTGATGTACTATCTTTTTCATCATGTCCAGCAATTAAATTTAAAAGATAAGCTGAATCTGTAACATCTTTAGTAATTGGACCTATCTGATCCAATGATGATGCAAATGCAACTAATCCGAAATCTAGAAACTAAACCATATGTAGGTTTTAATCCTACTACTCCACATAATGATGCTGGTTGTCTAATACTTCCTCCTGTATCACTTCCTAAAGCCCAAGGAGCCATATCTGATGCTACTACTGCTGCTGAACCTCCTGAAGAACCACCCGGTACTCTATCTAAATCCCAAGGATTATGAGTTTTAAAAAATGCAGAATGTTCTGTTGAACTTCCCATAGCAAACTCGTCCATATTTAATTTTCCAAGGCATATTAAATCTTCCTTATTTAAGTTTTCTATAACAGTAGCATTATATGGTGCAACAAAATTTTCTAACATTTTAGAACCACAAGTTGTTTTAGTTCCTGTTATACACATATTATCTTTTATACCTATTGGTATCCCAGCAAATTTAGATACTTCTTTTCCAGCCTTTCTGTCTTCATCAACTTTTCTAGCCTTATTTATAGCTTCTTCTTCTAAAGTAGAAATATATGCTTTTACAGCTGAATCCTTCTCTTTTATTCTATCAAAATAACTTCTTGTAATCTCTTCAGAAGTTACTTCTGCTTTTTCCATTTTCTCTATAAGTTCATGAACTGTATATTCATAAAGTTTCATTTTTATCTCCTTTCCTTTGTCCTTTTGGGGACGTTTGTTGCTGAGGCTGTTAAATTTTAATTGTTACAGCCTCAGTACTCAAAATGCAAAGCATTTTGTTTCATTTAAAAGACATTTTTGTCCATTTTTATACATATGTTACTATACAAAACTAATTTGTTTTATCATTCAATTTCATATATAAATGTGGCCAAGAATACACTCTTGTTATTTTTTCATCTTCAAATCCCCTATTTGTTCTTGAATCCATTAAATATGTTTTTATACAATTATCTGAAATCATTTTACAATTTTTAAAAGTATCATCTACAAATACATCTATATTTTCTTGTTTAGCTGCTACTAATTTATTTTCTGCATTTACAATTAATTTATCATATGGAATATTGTGCTCTTCTATCCATCTTTTAGTTATTTCTCTAATGTCAAATTCTTTTGCTTTCCATCTAGCAGTTATTAATACAATTTTATGTCCTTCATTATGAAGTTTCTGTAAATATTCTACAGCTAAGGTTTTAGGTTTTACTTCTTTCATTACTATTTCATAGTATTCTTTTAAAAACTCAATATCTTCATTGTTATTCCAACCATATAAATATCTTGTATAATAGGCCTCATCACAACTTCCATGTTTCATAATTGGTTCTTTTTTTAATACATTTATCATATATTCTTGTGAATAATTTACAAGAACTTCATATGTATCTGTTATTGTATCATCTATATCTATTCCTATTATCATATAAAACCTTCATCCTTTACTAATTTTTAACATACGTTAGTTTTGGGACAAAAATGTCCCATTACAAACGTCCCCAAATGGACATTAATTTATTACTTTTGGTATTCTAAACATTCCTTCATCTTGACTTGGTGCATTTTGTAATAAAAGCTCTCTATTTTGAAAATTTATAACTTCATCTTTTCTAAATACATTACTTTTCTGATTAGCACCTGTTGTTTCGTTCATCCCATCTGTGTTTACAGTATTTATAAAGCTTGCAAATTCTAAAATCTCTTGCATATCTTTTGTATATCTTTCAATTTCTTCTTCTGAAAGATTTAAACTCGCAAGTTTAGCAATATGAATAATTTCTTCTTTACTAATTGCCATAACTTCATCTCCTTTCAATATTTTGTTATTATATAACAAATTTTTAAAGATTACAAGTCTACCAAACTAAAGTAAGACTAAAATGAATTAGTACTACTAAATATCATTACTCCCCAAAAATAGACATATTTTTTAACTTATAGTACAATATAAGTATGCAAAATTATGTTATTTGCAAGCACATTGAAAAAAAGATAACTACTTTAGTTATCTCATAGACTATTAGCTTTAGTAGAGTACTCTTTTTTCCTAGTGCACAATAAATTATTATTCTTACAGAAACACCCCTCTAATGAAGCAAAAATATAAGATTCTAGCCAAACTTATATTTTGGGAACGAACGCCACTAAGTGGGTAGTAGGGAAAGGAAAATTATGGCAACCAAATTAGTTAATGTAGAAAACGGATTTTTTGCAGGAAACGTAAACCCAACCCAACATAGTACGAATGGATGGGATTGTTCCATAAGTGAAAACGGGACAATAACCTGCTCTGCTGTATGGAAGTACTCCGATGGTGAGCATAGCATACACTATGTGATTCAACCAAGCGGATTTGCCAAGCTTACCTTAAAAACCCCATACAAAACAAAAACTCTAAGAAAGGGATATGTTGTTCCTAAAGGAATGAAATTATCTAATGGAGTGATAGGTTTAGCTGGAGGCTACATTGACAATCGTTATGCTTATTACAGGGACAGCTCCTTTCAGAAATTCTTGGAAGAGCACAAAATTTCTGCAATAAAGCATGAAGATCCAAATCAAGTATTTGATGTGCGTAATGCACAGCATGGCAGAGGTAGCTGCTATTCTAGTTTGAATAGCGCCGGCACAATAGCTGAACTATCCTCTAATCTAGACCGTTCTGATGACTGGGAAGCACGTTGAAGCACGTTGTCCTGGCACTTGTGCATATGAAGGCACAACACGCTTCCAGATAAGTAGTGCCACATGGGCAATTCATCATCAAGTACAGCATGAGGGGGACAAACACAACTGTTTTCATATCTTGTATACTCTGGAAAAGGATGTGACCAAATTGGTCGGCATTCCCAATATTAAAAAACGGGAAGAAACTATCTCTCAACTTAGAGAGGTTGGAAAAATGGGAAGCTTCTGTGGAAATGAAATCCAGCACCACCAGAGCTAACGGCTTTAATGGGTTCTGGACAGATCACTGGCAGTTCTCTTTCTAAAGCAATGTGTCTATGGCGGGCAGTATGTTAAAATCTTAATTTGCTCATGCTTTTTCAGTAGTTAGAAGAGTTTTTTACTTCTAACACAAAATTCCAGCGTTTTCACGCTGGAATTTTGTGTTTTATCCATTACATATTTTACTCACTATCTTTTCATCTATAATTTTGAAAATATCTTCTAATTCTTTTGCCGCATATGGAAGCAATAATATTGTAAATATTATTGTATATAATGATTTAGCTTCCCAAAATATCTGAAATAAAAAACCTCCAAAAAATATTAGTATTAGTAGTGATTGTTTATAATCTATTGTTTTAACATTTTTTATAAAATATATTGTTGACATACTGTAAATCATAAGTTGATAAACTGCAAAATATAAATCTAGTAATTTATTTAAAGTTCCATTTTTACTATATAAGCTTAGGCTTATTTCATTCATCTGTCTATCATAATCTTTTAGTGGAATATTTATCCATATTGTCTGATGTGTTGGTTCTATCCATTGGGTTAACATTTTTTCTCTAAAAAACTTATATGCTCTACTTGGATTTTGTATAAAATGTATAATTCTATTTTTAACTCTTTCATTCCCATCTTTCTTTGTTTTTTCTATATCCCAATTATTTTCTTCAAAGATTTCTATTGTACTACCATCATACCAACCATTTGCTCTATCTTCATTATCATTCAATCCCATATTTACATGCAATATTCTTGGCATTCCATCAGTAAGCTTCTTTCCTGTCCTAATCTCATAAAAATTTTTTATTCCCATATTGCATACACTAAGTAAAAATATTGTTAAACATATAAAAAATATATTTTTTATTCTTTTATTTACTATAGTATCTAGTACTAATATTATTATCTCTGCTACTAAAAATATTAAATAATTTGGTTTAACTATGTTTGCTATTATTATAAATATTCCTGAAAAACATATATACTTAGTTTCAGCATTTTCTAGATACTTATTTAAAAATATAATAGATATTAATGAAAACATAAGTCCTGGAATATTTCCATATATAAATGTTGATATAAATTCAAAATATAAATATCCTAATAACAAAATTAAAATCAATTTATTTTCATTATTTTTGTAAGAAAATATTTGCTTAGTAATATAATAGATACAAAATGCAATGACTGCTACAAAAATTGCATTCATCATTTGTATAAAATACATACTATTATATATCATAAATATAGTTTCTAAGAATAATACATATCCTAATTGGAATGGATATATCCAAAAATAATATCCTTTTTCAAAATCCATATACATATTATTCTTAAAAAGATAAGATGCTGAATTAGTCATTGCTAGTTGGTCATCTCTAGGATTATTTTTAGCAAAAATTATCCATATTATTGATAATATAAAAATAGATAAACAAACAAATAAACACAATTTATTTATTTTAATTTTTAAACTTACTTTATACACTCCATACAATATTAATATTGCTACACATAATAAAAGTAAAATTATAATTGGATTATTACTATATATTACTACCTTTTCATTATCTTCTATTTGAAATGGCTCTGTAATAAAATCAGCTGTATAAAATATTGATGATATAGTAAGGAACAATAAAATTACTGTTACACAAACTATTAAACAGTTTATTGCATATTTTACAAGTCTACTCATTCTACTCCTCATTATTATAAAAGAAATCACTATAACTAGCGATTCCTTTTTTTGCTATCTTATTTTAACTATTATTATCTATATAAATCATCTGATGACATCTGTTTTCCATAACAATCTTTAAATTGTCCAAATGCTATAACAGCAAAATCATTTGCTACTAGAGCAAGCATTGTTATAAAACACATATATCCTATTGGAGCACATACGATTAATACTAATGTTGATACTATTGTTCCATATATCATTAAAAATCCTGAACCTAATTTTCCTGCATATAAACGATGAACGCCAAAAAAACCTAAAAACCAACATAACATTAATGCTGTAAATCTATTTTTAGTACTCACATTTAACTCTTCTTTATTATCCATTTATTTAGTTCTCCTTAAATTATAATATTATATATTTATATTATTATTAAATTTGTTTTAGGTCAATAAAATTAAAAATATGTTATCAAAATGAATTATATTTGTTACATTGTATACAAAAAAGCTCCAAATTACTTTAGAGCTTTTACATTTTTAATATAAATAATTTTGTGGGTTTACAGGTGAGCCTCCAACTCTTATTTCTAAATGTAAATGAGGTCCAGTAGAATTTCCTGTTGAACCAACAGCACCTATTGTACTATTTGTATCTACTGCTTCTCCACCTGAAACATATATTGCACTACAATGTGCATAATATGACTCAATTCCATTTCCATGATTTACAATTATTAACTTTCCATAAGATCCCTTATACCCTGCATAACTTACTGTTCCTGCTGAAATTGGTCTTATTCCTGTTCCTGAAGATGTTGCTATATCTAAACCTGTATGTGCAGATGATCTCGAGCTTCCTCTTGCACCAAATCTTGAAGTTATAGAACCATTAACTGGTATTGAAAGTGGCATTCCACTTATATTACCAGTTGCAGCGACTCTTGTTGTTGTTTCAATACTTTTTGCCTTTCCTGTAGCTTTAGATTTTTTAGCCGCTTTAGCAGCTTCTGCAGCAAGTCTTTGTTCTTCAGCTTTTTTATTTTCATATTCTGTGACTTTAGCTATTTTAAATTCGTTTAAGGTATTCTTTACCTCTTCATTAGAATTAAAATTAAATTCCGTTGAATAAACATCGATTATACCTAACTTTAAATCTACTTCTTCTTTTAAGTCTGATTTCAATTCATTTATCAAATTCTGAGCTTCTTCTTGAGTTGCTACAACTGCTTTTTGCTCTCCATCTAATGTAATTCCATACGCTTTATATGTTGTAGTTGTCAAGTCCTTAATCGCTAACATAATTTGTTTATCTTCTGTTTCTTTATTTTTATTTATAAGTTTAAATTGATATTTTGGCATTTCTGTCATTTCCCTAAAAGCAACATTTCCAGATGTATCTTTTATATATTTTTCAACTTTTGCCTTAACAATATTATCATTTTCTACAAATCCAATTGTCTCACCTGATATTGTGACTTCATATGCAGGTTTGTATTTTATACATACTACAGTTATAACTATAGCTGAACCAATTGTGACAAGTTTTAAGATTTTTACAGCTTCTTTTGTACAATATTTAACCCAATTAATTAAAATAAACTTCACTCTCCTTTTTAGCTATTTAAAAATCGTCACTAAATATTATTATACTATAAACAAAAAATGATTTCAAACCACTTAAACTGCTTTTAATCTTTTTTATTTAAAGTTATTGGAGTTTATTCTTTCTGATGTATTGTTTTTAAAAGCGTTACTTTTTTAATCGCTTATTTTCTCTTTTTATCTCTTTTTTTCTACCATATTGGTTTTTGCATTTTGGTTAAAAGTGGTTTTTGTAGTATATTTTTATACACATTTTAAATACATTTTTTATTATGTTTCCCAAAAAATATAAAAAAAATATACAAATTTTTTCCATATCTTCCATATTATATTTATATTCAAAAATAAAAAAATATGCCTCAAAAAAACGTGTTAAAATTTAATTAACACGTTTTTATATAATGTCTATCTATTCATATCTTGATTTTTAACTAAAAAAGCTTTAGCTATACCTTTTTCAAAAGCTTTTATTCTTCCATACTTCACATTAAGCTCTTTATATCTTTGAAGTTTCTTTTTTCTTTCAGTTCCTGGAAGTGGAAAAATTTTACCATTTGTATTAGCAATTAATACTTGTTCTTCAAAATTTAAATCTCTATATGTATCTGGTAAACCTAAAATATCAAAATGCATTATATTAAATGGATCTATGTCTTCTGCATCTGGTGAAATATCTTCTAAAGCCGCTTGCATACTTCGTATTTGATATATATCTTCTAATCTTTTTAAATCATCTTTTTGCTGTCTAAGTCTTTCAATTTTTATCATATCAATTCTATTTGGTACTCTTATTGATTTTGAAAAATATTTACCATCTAAAGTATTTTGTTCAATAGCTAGAGATTCTTCAATTCCATCTTCATTATATGTACTTACAGAAGTATAATCATCATATTTATCTGAATTAAAAACATTTCCCATAATATAATTTTCATCAGGACATTTCTGAACCCTTATTCTTTTTAATTTATTGTCTGTTTCATCAAAATAATACTTACAAGTAACTATACTTCTATTTTGAAGTACACCTTCAATAAAATATATACTACCATCTTCATCTACTCTAACCATAGAATCTAAAATTTTCTTTGATTCTGGTGAAAAAGATTTTATATCACTTTTTCTTAGTATATTACTTAATTTCCATAATATAGCCTGATATCTTGGATTTTCTAGAATTTCCTCACTAATTCCTCTTTGATATAAATATTCACCTATAAATTCAATATTTTGCACAGTTATTATTTTTTCACTTTCAAACATTGGCAAGCCCTCTTTTCCTATTTTAATTTCATAGATAACAATTTACTTATTCCCTTTTCTTCCATTGTAATTCCATAAACTGTATCAGCAGCCTCCATTGTTCCTTTTCTATGAGTTATTACTAAAAATTGTGAATCTTTTGAAAACTTTCTTAAGTATTCTGCAAATCTATATACATTTACATCATCAAGAGCTGCTTCTATTTCATCAAGCACACAAAATGGTGCTGGATTTATTTTTAATATTGCAAATAATAAAGCTATAGCTGTAAAAGCTCTTTCTCCTCCTGATAATAGCATCATATTCTGCAATTTCTTGCCAGGTGGCTGAACAGCAATTTCAATTCCACATTCTAATATGTTCTCTTCATCTGAAAGAATTAACTCTGCTTTTCCTCCTCCAAACAACTCTGCAAATACTTCTCCGAAATTTCTATTTATAATTTTAAACTGTTCAGAAAATTGCTTTTTCATTGTTTCTGTCATTTCACTAATAACTTTTCTTAGTTTATTTCCAGAATCTTCAAGGTCTAAACGCTGTTCACTCATAAAATCATATCTTTCTTTTATTTCTTTATACTCTTTTATCGCATCAACATTTATACTTCCCAATTCTTTAATTTCACTTCTAATTGAATTAACTTGTTTTTGTACTTCTGTCGGATTTGTTACTTTCTCTATATCTCCTACATTATTAGGTGTTAACTCATATTCTTCCCACATTTTGTTTATTACTTGGTTAAGTTCAAGTTCTATTTTTGATTTCTTTAAATCCAATTTTGAAATTTGTGTTTTTACTTCCTCTAATTTTAAGTTTTGTTCTTCTATATCTTTTTCTATATTTACTAGCTTTTCATTTTTTTCTATTCTTTCATTTTTTAGTTTTTCAACTTTGTCTGTACTTCCTAAAATTTCTTTTTCTAAATCTAATATTTTTTGTTTTACATCTGCTATTTTATTTTCTAATTCTGAATTTTCTAATAAAATTTTTTCTCTTGCATCAATTTTATTTTTTATACTTGTAGAATTATTTTTTATATCTAAATCTATTCTTTCTACCATTTCATTTATTGATGTTTCACTTTCATCAAAAGAAGATACTGATATTCTTAAATTTGTTATGTCAAAGTTTAAATCATCTATGTATTTTTGATTATCTTTATTTAAATTAGTAAATTCTTCTATAACTAGTTCTAAAGATACATTTTCATTTTCCATCTCTTGAATTTTTTTATTAAATTCTTCTTGAATTTTAGAATTTTCTTCTTTTTCACTTTTAGTGCTTTCTAAATCTTCTCTTAATTTTGCAAGCTTACTATCTAATTTTAATATTTCTAAATCTAGATTATCATTTTTTTGTTTTTCTGTAGCATATATAATTTCTAATTCTTGTGCTTCTTTTTGTTTTTGGTCAAAGGTGTTTAAAATCTGAGAAATACTTGCTTCATAATTTGATTTTTCTTTTTCTACTTTTTCTATTTTTAATTTTATTTCTTGTAATTCTACTTCAAGAAATTTTATCTCTTTTCCTCTACCTAAAATACTAACTGTTTTAGTTGCAACAGATCCACCACTTATAGCTCCTGAAGGATTTATAATATCTCCTTTTAAAGTTACTATTTTAAATTTATAAGAATTTAATTTTGCAAGTTTAACTGCATTGTCAATATCTTCTACAACAACCGTTCTTCCTAATAAGTTTAAAACTATTCCTTCATACTTTCTATCACAGCTTATTAAATCTGATGCTACTCCTATTACTCCGTCTACTCCTCTTGTATGTATTCCACCTATTTTTTGTCCTTTAACAGATGTTATAGGTAAAAATGAAGCTCTTCCAAGTTTATTTTCTCTTAAATAATTAACTAACTTTTTTGCTTCTTCTTCAGAGTCTGTAACAATATTCTGAATAGTTCCTCCTAAAGTCATTTCAATAGCTGTTTCATATTTCTTATCTACTTGTATTAAATTAGCTAAAATGCCATGAACTCCTCTTGACAAACTAGAATTTCTTTCTGTAGCATCTAATAAAAGTTTTACACTTTTTGTGTATCCTTCTTTTTCTTTTTCTGTTTCTACTAAAAATTTGTATCTAGATTCTTTTATTCTATATTGTGACTGATAATCATTTATTTTGTCATCAAATTCTTTAAGTTTTTCTGAACTACTATCTCTTTCAGATTTCATAGCTTCAAGTTTTTTAGTAACATCATTTCTCTTTTTTTCTAATTCATAAAATTCTTTTGAATTTTCTTCTTTCGTAGCTCTTGAGCTATCTAATTCAGAAATTGTTTCTTGTATTTCATTTTTTAAAGTACTTTCTCTTTTTCCCAAATTATCAAAATTTGCTTTTTCTGTATTTAAATTTGCAATTATTTCATATTTAGAATCGATATTTTTTTGAACTATTTGCTTTTTATTTTCAATTTCAATTTCTTTATCTGATAAAGTTTTAGAATATTTATCTAATTCTAACTCTTTTTCTTTAAGCTCTGTTTCAAATTTCTCTTTATTTGTAAATAAATTGTTCTTCTTTTCTTCTTTTTGCTTTTTCTCTTCTTCCAATTCTTTATTACGATTTTCTAATTCTTCTAATTCTTTTTCATATCTTTCATAATTTTCTTTGTTATTTGATATTCTTTCTTCAGTAATTGCTATTTCACTATTATATTGTTCTTTTTTCTGATTTCCTTCAAAATTTAAATTTTGAGTTTTTTCAATTTCTTCAATTAATTTATCTATAAGTTCTTTTACAGTCTCTTTTTCTGCTTGTATATTATTTAAATTTTCTTCTTCTTTTACTTTCTGAGTTTCAAAAACATCAATATTTTCTAGCACTTCTTGTGTTTGAATTTTGTAATTTTCTATATTATACAAAAATAATCCTACTTCTATGTTTTTTAGTTCATCTCTTAAACTTAAAAATTTCTTAGCTTTTTCTGACTGCAATTTTAAAGGTTCTATATTGCTTTCTATTTCAGAAATAATATCATTTATTCTAAGTAGATTTAATTTTGTTTGTTCTAATTTTTTTTCTGAATCTGCTTTTCTTGTTCTGTATTTTACAATTCCTGCTGCTTCTTCAAAAATATGACGTCTATCTTCTGACTTATTGCTTAATATTTCATCAATTTTTCCTTGTCCTATAATTGAATATCCATCTTTTCCAATTCCTGTATCCATAAATAATTCCAAAACATCTTTTAATCTACATGGCACTTTATTAATAAAATACCCTGTCTCTCCGCTTCGATATATTTTTCTAGTTACGGTTACTTCTGTATATTCAATTGGTAATGCTCCATCTGTGTTATCAAATATTAAAGAAGCCTCTGCAAATCCTAGAGACTTTCTATTTT
>CATJZH010000062.1 GCA_949746285.1 uncultured Clostridia bacterium | reverse complement strand
TGTACATCATACTTCGCAGTAGTATTACAAATATTACTTATTTAATCCTACTTATTATACTAATAATTATACATATAATAATTATTTTCTTTTTAGTAAAAAGGTATATAAAAAAGAGAAAAGAAAAAGAAGAAAGAAAGTTTTGGAAAAAGAAATTGACAAAAGAAAAGAAGAAAAAATTAAAAGAAGCTAATAAAGAAAATAGAAAATTTAAATAAAAATTTTATTATTCCAGTAAAGTTGACATAACTCAAGTAAGGTGATATAATTTTTTTTATCTGCTTTGGCAGAAAAAAATAGAAAAGGGGTTTGTAAAATGCAAAAAGAAATTAGAGAGCGGAATATTGAATTCCTAAAAGAGAGGAGTGTTTTTAACTGGAAATGTTCTACATCCGAAGGATTTAAGTACATTACATCTATATTGTATGAGCTTAGAAAAAATTTGACTTTGGATGGAATATATCCTCATCAGCTGGCTATATCGCTTCAGAAAGATAGACTTAAGGAGGTTAAAGAGGTAGACTATATCAAAATTAAGAATCTTTTAAATTATTTAGATATGCAAATTGAAGCGATGCAGGAGAAGCTAGAGTCAGAAAAAGAGAAGCTTAAGAAAAGCAAAGAGCCTGTTGAAAATGAGTATACGAGACTGCAGAAAGCAGAAAAACAGCTAAATAAGGCAGAAGAAGAACTCGAAGCGACAAAAAGCTTACTTACTGATGCCAAAGCTTTATATAGCAGAATGCATAATATAGCTTTGGTTCATAAATCTGCTACTTTAGCACAAATAGCAGTTCATAAACATGAACAAATTTGGGTTACAGAGGCAGATTCACAAGAGCTCTTTGAATTTAATAAACAAATGAACAATCTATTTTATATAGATGGTGTATTTGAAGAAAAAGATTCTCAAGGCTTTATAACAAAGCTTCCATATTATTTTTATACAAAATATGATGCAGATGAGCAAAAATCAATTATAACCTTTTGTGAAATGGTAATATATTATATGATGGAAAGCTCAGAGAAAGTAGAAGCGGTATATGGCAATACAGATATTTTAGATGTGTTAAAGATGAATGGACTTTAAAGGAGATGTTTTAAATGTATTGTGTAAATAATGAAGGAAGAAGAAGTATTTACAATCAGGAAAAAATAATTAAGTGTTTAGAAGAAGAGTTGACAGAGAAAGAGCGGTTAGTGACGCTGAAAGCACAAAATCTAAAAAAACAGAGAGAAAACTTTTCTGATAGCAAGAGAAAAGCTGACGAAGTAAAAAAATCAGTTGAAAAAATAAAGGTGCAAATTAATGAAGTTAGACAGCAACGTAAAGAAGAGCAGAAACGGTTAAGCGAAATTAATTATTTAATTCAAACTTCTGAAAAACTTTTAAAAAGTATGAACGATATTATATTAATTCATACTTCTGCGATGTTATACCAGCTATATAAGCATCAATGCGAAAGAATCTGGGTTTCTGAGGCAGATGAAGAATTCTTTTCAGACTTAGAAGAACGGACAGGCGGACTTTTTTCAGTAGAGCAAGTTTACTGCGAAGAATATGTAACTGATATAGTGCTACCTGGAAATATGTTTCAGGCTTATACAAAACTTGAAAAAGATGAATTAAAGTCAATAGTGAGTTTTTGCAAAATGGCTTTATATCTGAAAAAAAACAAAAAGCAAAATCAACAAGTTTTTTTAGCGCATAGAAACAGTCTTATCCGAAAGATTCTCAAATTAAACGGAATTGATGGATTTAAGTTTTAATTAATTACAAACAACCTTAACGAAAGAGGGCTTAAAAGCCCTCTTTCGTTTTTTGCCATTTGACATAATATTGCAATGGTGCTATAATTTCATGAACTGCAGTAGCAGAAAATAGAAAGGGGTTTCGAAATGGCAAAAAGGCGGAAAAACAAACAAGATGTAAATGAAACAGAAAAAAGAGAGGAGAAATTAAATATTGTAGATTGGTTGCATCTGCCACCGAATGAATTCAACCAAGTTTGCGCAGAGGTCTGTGATTTTAGAGGTTATTTAACGCAAAATGGAAAAATTTCAAAAAATCAGGCTACTGAAGAACAGAAAAAGCGCATAGAGACTATGGAAGAAATAGTTCGATGTGAAGAAGGAAATTTGGAGGAGAATAAGAAATTCATATCTGATGTAGATTCTGAAATTAAGGAGGCTGAAGAAGAAGTTAGAAAGGCAACAGAAATTCTTCAAAAAAAACAAGATTATCGTAGAAAATTGATCCGTAGACAAGAATTTATTAAGAATCAGATTCAAGAAGCAGGAAAAACGTTAAAGGTATTGAAAGAAGCATTTTATGATATGAATAATATTATTTTAGTTCATACTTCAGTAACTTTAAATCAGTTAAAACAATATCAGGCAGAAGATATTATTGTATCTAAGGTTGATTCACCGTTCTTTTTTCAGCTGGAAAAAAGAACAGATGGGAATTTTTCTATTGATGGTATATTTGAACCAGAGAAAAATGAAAACTTTGTAACTGAATTACCAAGTAATTTCTTTTACAAATACAATCCAAGTGTAGCTAAGTCTATTATAGATTATTGTGAAATGGTAATAAACATTAAATTAAGAGAAGACGATTCACATAAGGTTATATTACTTTTTAATAATAATGATATTAATAAGATTTTGAAGCTTAATGGGTTGGAAGAACTGTAGTATTTTTGTCATAGAAAACTAGAAAGAGGGTGTAAAAACCCTCTTTCGCCATATAGAAATTAAACTTGAATTATAAAAAAAACAGATATATAATACATAAAGAAATTTTAAGGAGAGATAAGATGATAGATATAGAAAAAGCTAAAAATGAATTTATGAAATATGTATCTGGTTATGACATAACTAATCCAAATATAGATAGAAAAATATATCATTCATTAAGAGTAATGGAATATTGTAAAAATATAGCTGAATCATTAAATTTTAATAAGGAAGAAATAGATTTAGCAATTTTAATTGGTCTATTACATGATATAGCTAGATTTGAACAATATACTTTGCATCAAACTTTTTCAGATTATAAAAGCGGATTTGATCATGGAAATATAGCGGTAGAGATCTTAGAAAAAGATAATTTTATTAGAAAGTTTATAAAAGATGGTAAATATGATGAGATAATAAAAGTATCAATAAAAAATCATAATAAATTTGAAATAGAAGAAGGATTAGATGATAAAGCAGAGGTATATTGCAAAATTATAAGAGATGCAGATAAATTAGATATTTTTTATGAAGCTATAGAAATGTTTTGGAGTACTGATGAAGAAACTCAAGATATTGAAACAGGAATTGTATCAGAAGAATATTTAAATTCTGTAAGAAAAGAAAATCCAATTTTAAGAGATGGAAAAAAACGTTCTAAATTAGACGCAGTAATTTTTGTGATAACATTAATATTTAATTTGAATTTTAAATATTCATTTAAATATCTTTTAGAAAATAAAATTGTAGAAAAAATTTTAGATAGATTTGAATATAAAAATGAAAAAGGAAAAAATCAAGTAGAAGAAGTAAAAATGATAGCTGTAAATTATTTAAAAAAGAATATTTAATTTTAGTTTAAGGTAGGAGAAGTATTATGATATATGAAAGAAAAGTAAATTATTATGAAACAGATGCAATGAAAATTGTACATCATTCAAATTATATAAGATTTTTAGAAGAAGCCAGATTATTTTTTATGGACAAGATGGGTCTTCCATATTATAAAATGGAAGAAGCAGGGATAATGATACCTGTTTTAGGAGTAAATTGCACATATAAAAACCCTGCTAGATTTAATGATATTTTAGAAATTTGTGTAAAAATAAAAGAATACACAGGAGTAAAATTAATAATAGAATATGAAGTTATTAATAAAACTACATCTCAAATATCATTAGTAGGAGAGACAAAACATTGTTTTACAGATAATAATTTAAAACCAATTTCTTTAAAAAAAATAAATATTGAAATGCATAAAATATTTGAAAAAAATAAATAATGGTTTTAAGTAGAATATATTATGGAAGAAAATAATAAATTAATTATTGTATAAAACCTTGAATGAAATTAAGTTAAAGTGTATAATAAGCATATCAAAAAAAGTTATAAATTTAGGAGGAAATAATGAATAAAATAGTACCGATTACAGTCCTAACAGGTTACTTAGGTTCAGGTAAAACTACTTTAATAAATCATATATTAACAAATCAAGAAGGATATAAAGTAGCTGTAATTGTGAATGATATAGGTGAAGTAAATATAGATGCAGAGTTAATCCAAAAAGGAGGAATAGTAAAAGAAGAAGATAGCAATTTAGTTCCACTAAGTAATGGATGTATTTGTTGTACATTAAAAGTAGACTTAATGCAACAAATTGTTGATATAATAAAAACGAGAAAATTTGATTATATTTTAATAGAAGCAAGTGGTATTTGTGAACCTCTTCCAATAGCACAAACTATAACAATACTTTCCGAGCAAACAGAAGAATATGGGTTACCAAAAATATGCAGGTTAGACAATGTAGTAACAGTAGTAGATGCAGCAAGAATGGCTTATGAATTTGGCTCAGGGGAAAAATTATTAAATAAAAATATAGATGAAGAGGATATAGAAAATCTATTAATTCAACAAATAGAATTTTGTAATACAATTATTTTAAATAAAATAGATGAAGTATCAGAAGAAGAATTAAAAAAAGTAAAAGCAGTTATAAAAGCATTACAACCAGTAGCAAAAATAATAGAAACAAATTATTCTAAAGTAGATGTAAAAGAAGTAATAGATACAAACAGTTTCGATTTTGAAAAAGCTTCTACTTCAGCAGCTTGGGTAAGAGAACTTGAAAGAGATGATAATGAAGAGGAAGAAGAGCATGAACATGAACACCATCACCACCATGAAGAAGAACATCATGGACATCATCACCACCATCATCATGATGAAGGCGAAGCAGAAGAGTATGGTATTGGAACTTTCGTATATGTTAGGAGAAAACCATTTAATAGAAAAAAATTTGAACAATATGTTAATTTTAAATGGAGAAAAGAAATAATAAGATGTAAAGGAATACTTTGGTTTTCAGATGAAAATGATATGTCTTATGTTTTTGAACAAGCAGGAAATCAAATGCAAATAGGAGAAGCAGGACTTTGGATAGCATCAGCCCCAGAAAATGAAAAACAACAAATACTAAAAGATAATCCAGAGATGCTTAAAAATTGGAATGAAGATGTTGGCGATAGAATAATAAAACTTGTTTTTATAGGTCAAAATCTAGAGAAAAAAGAAATAAAAAAAGAACTAGACGAAATACTTGATTAATAGAAAATAAAAATAAAGGAGTACAAGTTTGGAAGATAATAAAAATAATACAGAAGAAGAAAATTTAATTAATAACATATTAAATGATCAAAACAAATTAAATTCTGATGAAAATAATAGTAAATTTAGTGATTTAATAAATAGCAGTACAGAACGTTTAAGAAATAATGTAGAAGAAAATTCAAGTGATGAAGAAAAAACTATAGAAACTAATAGTGAAATTAGTAATGATGATAAAATTTTTTCAGATGAAGAAAAAACAAACAAGGAAGAAAGTAATAAAAAAACAAAAAAGAAGTGGAGCAAAAAGAAAAAAATAACAGTTATAGCTTCTATAATATTAGGAATATTTTTAATATTAGGAATAGTCTTTGGTACTTATATATATAGAGCAAATGGAAACTTAGCAGAAGCAGTTATAAATGCTGCAACAGATATATTAGGAAATGATGAACCTATATTTGTGTTGGTACTTGGAGTTAGTGAAGATATAAAAGTAGAGCTTACAGATACTATAATTTTAGCGGGATATAACCCGAAAACTCAAAAAGCATTTATGCTCTCAATACCAAGAGATACATTTGTAGGAAAAAGTGAAGCTTCGGCTAATGGATATGATAAAATAAATGCATTATATCAGACAGATGTAAAGAAAACGGTTGAAGCAGTAGAAAAATTAACAGGTGTTACAATAGATAATTATATAATTGTAAAAAACACAGCATTACCAGCAATTGTAAATGCAATTGGTGAAGTTGAATTTGATGTTCCAATAGATATGGATTATGATGATCCAACACAAGATTTGCATATACACTTAGAAGCAGGAATGCAAAAAATAAATGGAAATAAAGCAGAACAATTATTAAGATTTAGACATAATAATGATGGAAGTTCATATCCTATGAGTTATGGCGATAATGATTATGGGAGAATGAGAACTCAAAGAGAATTTATTAAAACAGTTGCCTCTCAATTGGTAAGTTCGGGAAATGCATCTAATTTAAAAGCTATAGCAACAGCTGTTTTTGACAATTTAGTAACAGATATGTCACTTGGAAAGGCTATTGGATATATACCATATGCTTTAAAATTTAATACTGATTCTATTATAATGGAACAATTACCAGGGTCATCAGCAATGATAAATGAATTATGGTTTTATAAGGCAAGCTCATCTCAAACTAAAGAATTAATAGGAGAACTTATAACAGAATTAGGTTTAACTGATAAAGAAATAGAAAATCATTACAAATATACAGTTAAAAAATCAGATAGTTCTTCTAAGAAAAAGAACAATACTACAGAGGATGTGGAGACAAATGTGAAAAAGAATACAAATACAACGTCTTCAAAAAATAAAAACGAAGTACAACCAAAAACAGAACAACCTCAAAATAATTCTGAAATTAATAAATCAGAACAAGATGTAACACAAAATAAACAAGAACACCAACACAGTTATACAAGTACTGTTACAACACCAGCAACTTGTACTAAAGCCGGTGTTAAAACTTATAAATGTACAGGATGTCAGCACTCATATACAGAATCAATAGGTTTAGCATCACATAAATATTCTAATGGAAAATGTACAGTATGTGGTGCTGTTGATTCGAGCTATGTAGCTCCTGAAAAACCTACTGAACCTACAAAACCTGAGGAGCCTACCACACCACCTGAAGGAAATGAAGGAGACAATAAAGAAGAAGATAAAAAACCATCTTCACCAGATACGGGCGGTTCAACTACAGAACAACCAGCAGCATAAAATGCTAAAAAACTCTTTAATACAATATTAAAGAGTTTTTTTGTATAATAGGAAACTTGCTAACATAAATTAAGTGTTTTTTATAAAAAATAAAAATTCCTCTGGAATTAAATGTATAAAATAGAAAAAAAAAGAAATAATAAAATTTATGAAAAGA
>CATJZH010000061.1 GCA_949746285.1 uncultured Clostridia bacterium | reverse complement strand
AGTAGCTTATGCTACTCCTTAAATATTAGTTAAATATAAATTCTTTTAAAATAATTTCTTCAACTGAATATTTATAATTATTCATAAGTCCAGTCCATTTTAAAGGGTTAGTATTTTTCAAATTTTCATCAATAGGATTTTTTTCTAGCATTTGTTTCATAAGTATTTCAAATCTTCTTTTAGCTTGTTTATCAGTTTCTACAATATGTTTCCTTAAAGTCTTGTTCATAAACATTATTATATATTCTGCTTTCTTATGATTTCTCAAATATTCTAATCTTAAATGACCATACTTTCCAATAATATAATCATTTTCGTAATCTTCCTTTTCCAAATATAAGTCAGGAACGAAAAAATCTCCCTCTTTGTGATAAGTTATCTCTACCATATCTAAATCCTCCTAAAATTCAATTTCACTACTTTTAGAACTATAGTTTTATATCTGTTTAGCTGTCTTTTATAAAATACAATTTTTAATAAAATTTAAAGTGTACTTAATTTAGTCTTACTGGGTTAGGATTTCAGTCAACACAAAGTCATGTACTATGAAGAAAGCTCAAAGGAAATACTTGAGTATAAAAAAATAAGGATAAATCAAGTTGCAATGTACTTGTATAATAGTACAATGTAAACGAAAAACCTGCATCACCGAAGCGATACAGGGAAAAGAATGCTTTTATTACGCATTACCATCTTTCTTTCTGAATAGTTTTGCCTATACTGAGCAATTGGTCGCTACAAAAGATGTAAAATGTGTTAAATCCATTGTACACCTCATACACGGTGTGGTTATCAGGAGACACACCTGCTTTGATAGCAAGCATATATTCCAAAGGGCACATATAGTCGCGATCTGCATCGAACATCTTATCGAACACCATTGCAGTCCGATAAGGGTAAAAAGTGACTTTGGAATAACTATTGTCAGCCAGTGCTCTCATTAGCTTAAGGACAAATTCATCAAAATCTTTCTCCTTGTCAGAAAGCTTTTCTTTGGAGATACGTTCCATTTCGTTGTTTTTCCAATACTTATTGGACGTACTTTTAAACATTTTTTCTTCCTCCTTAAAAGTTAATTTTATATATGTCAACACCATTTGGTGTTATTTAGAATTTTATATAAAGGTACTTGACATTCTTATTTATATAATAGCACATTTTACATAATATTGCAAGTTTTACAAAAAATATGATATACTTTAGTAAATTGATTGATATTTGTATCAATCGTTAAGAGAAAAAAAGTTGTAGATAACTACGATGTCCACTCCATGCTATAAAACTTTATAAAAGTTTATAAAACACTATAAAAATTAACATATATTAATTTATGACTATCTTAGAAAATATAATTTTTATTATAGGTTTAAAATAGATACGTCACAAGTAAAGTGAAAATAAAATATTGAAATTTACATAAAGTTTTGATATAACACATTATGAAGAATATTTTGAAAGGGTGTGAATATTTATAGCATTAAACCAATAACTGTACTTTTACAATACAACAACCATAAAAAAGGAGATAAGACAATGAATGTACCAGAAGCTATAGGTATTTCTATGTTTGAAATGGATTTATATCAAAAAAATCTGGCACTACTTCAAGAAAAATGTTCCAAGGAGTTTCCAAATTTGTTTCCAGAACCATTTGGAGATGAGAATTTATTTGCCTATACAATCAGTTATCGGTGTGAGTCAGATCATCCAACATTGTTTTATGTAGGTGACAATGAGAGTACCAAGAGCATAGCAGTTTATTTTCCAGAATATCTTGCTGGAGAAGCACTACAACATATGCTTTATCATCTGAAAGAATTTTACTACTATGAGACTATTGTGATTTTTTGTCACGAAACCAATTTTAAGGAGGTAAAAGATGACCTTACTGATTGGCGTCCAGAAAAAATCAGAATGGTTACGTTAGGGGATGATTACTAAAAACAATAAGTCACCCTTGGTCTGCCTTAACGGGCTCTCTTAAAAGGAATAGTCAATAAATTGTATTTGTTGGCTATTTCTTGTCTTTTATAAATAATTTATAGTAAAAAAGATTTAAGATTTAATAAAATTTTAAATCTTTTTTTTGTTTTTTTAGGTTATATTATATATAAGCTAGTTTATAAAAAAGAAAGGAGGCATTTTAAACTTGGAAGATAAAGAGTTAATTTATAAAATTCAGCATGGAGAAAAAGAATTATTAGAAGAATTAATTCAAAAGTACTATGATAATATTTATAAATTTTGTTATTACAAAACGGGAAATGCCTCGATTTCTTATGATTTAACACAAGAAGCATTCCTGAAATTAATCAAATATATAGGAAGTTATAAAGATAAAGGAAAGTTTAGAAACTATTTAATTACAATTGCAGTAAATGAATGTAATACTTATTTTTATAAAAACAAAGTAGATTTAGAAGAAATGGACATTAATAAAAATTACAATAAAAATGATTTTAATGAAATAGAAAAACTTGAAGAAAAAGATATAATTGTACAAGCTTTAAATAGGTTACCAGAAAAACAAAAAGAAGTAATTATTTTAAGATATTATGAAGATTTAAAAATTAAAGACATGGCTAAAATACTTGATGAGAAAGTACCTACAATAAAATCAAGATTAAAACAAGGATTAGAAAAGATGAGTAGGTATTTAAAGAAAGGAGGAAGTTTATGAATGAGAATTGGAAAGAAATTTTTAATAAAATTGAAATTGATGAAGAGAGAAAAAAAGAATCAATAGAGAAATTAAAAATAGAAATATCAAAATCAGATATAATTGTAAAAGAAAATTATTTTGAAAAAGTAAAGAGATATTTTCCATTTATGAATAAAACAACTTTTGTTATTCAATTTATATTATTACTAATAGGAATAGTTGTAATAAAAACTATGAATTTTGAAAAAACGAGATTAATTTTATCATTAGTAATGCCAATATTAGCTTTTCTTCAAATTGTAGAGCTAGAAAAAAGTTTAAAATATAATATGTACGAAATTGAAATGAGTTGCAAAATGAATTTTAATGAATTGATTTCAATAAAGTTAATTATTAACACAATTATGAATTTAATAATTATGACAATATTTGCAAGTTTGACAGCAGTTTATTTTGAAAATGAAATTTATTTGCTTATTATTTATTTTTTAGTACCATTTATGTTAACAAATGTTATTAATATTAGAGTAACAAAGTTATTAAAAAATAAATCAAATGAAACAATTAATATAACAGTAATGATATTAATGAACATTATTTTATTTATAATTAATATAAAATTTCCTTGTGTATATGAGACTTCAAGTATTTTTATATGGATAGGATTATTATTTATAACAGTATTTTATTTTGCAAAATCTGTTTATGAATTTTATGAAGAGGAGGATTATATATGGAACTTGCAATAGATAGATTAACAAAGCAATATAAAAATAAAATTGCAGTAGATAGATTTTCTATAAAATTAAAACCAGGAGTTTATGGATTATTAGGAGCAAATGGAGCTGGAAAAACTACGCTTATGAGGATGATATGTGATATACAAAAACCAACTTCTGGTGTAATTAAATATAATGGAAAAGATATAAAAACATTAGGAGAAAATTATAGAAATATTTTAGGATATTTACCACAAGATTTTGGATATTATCCAGATTTTACAGCTTATGATTTTTTAATGTATATTGCAGCATTAAAAGGATTATCAAAAGGAAAAGCTGAATTAAAAGTAAATGAATTATTAGCAATAGTTAATCTAGAAAATGAAAGAAAACAAAAAATTAAAACATTTTCAGGAGGAATGAAACAAAGATTAGGAATTGCTCAAGCAATGTTAAATAATCCAAAAATTTTAATATTAGATGAACCAACATCAGGGCTAGATCCAAAAGAGAGAGTAAAGTTTAGAAACTTAATTAGTAGTTTTTCACAAGATAAAATTGTAATATTGTCAACTCATATTGTATCAGATATTGAATTTATTGCAGATGAGATTATTGTGATGAAAGAAGGGAAAAAGATATTAACAGGAACACCAGAAGAACTTTTACAAAATTTAAAAGGAAGTGTATGGAAATGTATTGCTTATGATAAAAAAGAAGTAGAAATGTTAAATAATAAGTATTGCATTATTAATATTCATCAAGAGAATAATCAAGTAGAATTAAGAATTGTAAGTAATCAAAAACCAACAGTAAATGCTGTTAATATAGAACCTAATTTAGAAGATTTGTATTTAGCTTATTTTCAAGAAAAGTAAGGAGGAATTTTATATTATGCGAGCACTAGTAAAATATGAATTAAAAAAAATATTTAATAAAAAAATGAATATTGTTGTAATTATAAGTTGTTTATTTTTGATAATTTTATTATTTTCTTTATCAGGAACAGATTTTTTAGCAACAGATGAAAGTGGAGAATCTTATAAAGGAAAAGCAGCTATTATTCTTAGAAAGAAACAGATAAAAGAAATTGCTGGAGTATTAACAAATGAAAGAATTGTAGATGAAATAAAAAGATTACAGGAATTAAAAAATAATCCAGATAATATTGCTATAGATAGTTATGGAGAAAAAGATCTTAGTCGAGAGGTTTATAATAAATATTTAAATAACAGACTTAATTTATTAACCAACATAAATCATGTATATGGAGATGATTATATAAATGGTTTATCTACATTAGATTTAGAAAACGAAAAAAATTTTTATGAAAGTAGGGAAAAGAGAATAGAAGAACTTATAGTTTCGAGTCAGGATTATAAGGGAAGAACATATACCAATAAAGAAAAAGAATATTGGATAGAAAAATCTAAAAATGTAAATACACCTTTTGAATATGATTTTTATTTTGGATATTCAAATCTTTATAGCACTTATGAAATGCTTATTATTGGTCTAATTGCAATTTGCATATGTATATCATCAGTTTTTTCAGGCGAATATCAACATGAAACAGATAAAATATTATTAACTACTAAATATGGAAAAAGTAAAGGAGCTACTGCAAAAATAATTGCTTCATATATATTTGCTTTTATATTATTTTCAATATATTTAGTATCTGCAATATTAGCTGTATTTTTAATGTTTGGTGCAGAAGGAGGAAATCTTCCAATACAACTTTTAAATATTTTAAGTCCATATAATTTAACATTTGCACAATCTCTTATATATAATGTAGTTATTTCTTATGCAGTACTTTTTGGAATTGTAGGATTAACATTGTTTTTGTCTTCAAAAATAAAAAATCCTATAAGTACATTGGTAATTGATATTTGTATTATAATGTTACCAGTATTTTTAAGTATAAAATCAGGTTTTGGAATTATAAATAAAATACTATTTTTAATGCCATATAATGCAATTTATTCAAATTTTACAAAAATGGTATCGTATAAGCTTGGAAACATTATTTTAGATTTACCAATTATGACCATAGTTACTTATATTTCTATAATGGTTATAGCATTAATTTGTGCAAAGAAAACATATAGTAAACATCAAGTAGAATAATATGTATTTTAAAAAGCAAAAAGTTATGATATAATACAGTAGAAATTAGGTAAGGAGATAATTATATGGAAATTTTATTTGTAAGACATGGAAAAACAGATTGGAATAACCATAAAAAAATGCAAGGAAGTGCTGACATATCACTTAGTGAAGAAGGGATAGAACATGCTAAGATAATGGCTGAAAAATTACAAAATACTAAAATAGATGTAGCTTTTTGTTCACCTTTAAATAGAGCGAAAGAAACTATGGAGATAATTAATAATTCACGTACAAATAAAATTCCAACAATAATAGAAGATTCTTTGTCAGAGCGAAATTATGCATTATATGAAGGGAGAAATAAAGAACTTTTTAATTATGATATTCTTTGGGATTATAGTAATCCTTTAAGTATAAATAATTTTTTTGAATTTGCATGGCCAATTATATATTTCATTTTTGGAAAATTACTCAGAGCCTATAAAGATAAAACAGTTTTAATTGTTTCACATGGAGGCGTTTCTAAAATATTTGAAATGCTTCTAAGTAAAAATTCATTATATCCAGATGAGTTAGCAACATATTTACCAAATAATAGTGAAATAATTACTTATAGGAATATAAATGAAAATGATTTTGTTTTTAATATTAAAGAAAATGATATAGAAGCAGATAATAACAAGAACTTGTTTCAAATAATAACACCTAATAAAATATCTTTACTTTTTCCTGAGTTAAAAATAGAAGATTTAATAGATGTTAATAAAATATCTAAATGTCCAAAAATAAGATATAGAGCTTGTATCATATTTACTAAAGAAGATGACAATCTTGCAATTGAAACATATTCAAATACAAAAGAATGTAAATTACCAGCCAGAACAATCGAACCCACTAGAAATATATTACACCAAGTAAGAGAAATTTTATTACAAATGACAGGTTATCTTGGAGATATTTCTGATTTTTATAATATTGGGGAAACAATAGAAATTAGACCTAGTGATCCAGTTGCTGAAATTGTTTTTACACAAGTATATTATATATCAAAAGCAAGATTAGTAGCAGAACCATTACCAGATAATAAGGATGAGATGGAAGGTTTCAAATTAGATTTTTATTCAGTAGATGAAGCTATTAAATTAATGAACATTGCTTTAAAAGAAGCTAAAGGGATAGATGGAGAATTTTACAGACCTACTATTACAAAAAAATCAATTGCTTTGCGTGATAAATTAATTTTAGATTTTTGGCATAATAGAAATTAAATTTAGGAGAAAATAGATGATAAAAACAGCCAAAAGAATAAGTATAATTGGTGGATGTGGGACGGGTAAAACCACACTTGCAAGTAATTTGGGAAAAGAATTAAAACTTCCAGTGTATCATATAGATGGAATACATCATTTGGAGAATTGGCGAGCAAGAGACAAAAATGAGCGTGACGAAATGATATTAGAAAAAGTAAGCAAAGATGAGTGGATAATTGACGGGACATATCATTCAACATTAAAACAAAGATTAGAAAAATCTGATGTTATTATATATTTAGATTATTCAACATTAGATCAATTAAAAGGAATATTAGGTAGATACATAAAAAATCATGGAAAAGAAAAAAAAGAAATTCCTGGGTGTAAAGAAAAAATGGATTTAGAATTTTTTTGTTATACTTTAAAATGGAGAAAAAATAAAAGGCATCAAATAATAGAAGCTATTGAAAATATACAAGATGACAAAATTTTAATATTTAGAACCAGAAAAGAATTAAATATTTGGTATAAAGATAAATTCGGTAAAAAAATCTCAATGTGTTAGCATTGAGATTTTTTTAAAAAAGATATATAATTTAAGACAAAGAAAGAATGGGGTAGAAATATGAAAATGGCAATAAAAAGAGCAATTATAGTAGCAATTGGTTTAATAGCACAAATAGCATTATCTTTAGCTTTGTACTTGTACTTTATAGAACATATTGCATTAATAAATATGTTTTTCACAATACTAAGTTTGTTACTTATATTATCTTTAATTAAGTATAGTAAAAATTATTCTTATACTTTACCATGGATTATAATTTTAATAATATTTCCGATAATAGGCACACTGCTATATATTATTATAGGTAGAAATAAGAAAAATAGTAAAACTTTAAAAAGAATAGTAAAAAGTGAACAGAGTAGTAAAAAGTACTTGGTACAAGATAAAAAAATAAGAGAGGAATTTAAAAATAATAGTAGAATACGATATTTAAGTGATTTTTGTGGCTATCCTACAACTAAAAATAATGATGTTACATATTATCCATTAGGAGAAAAAGCTTTTGAGGCTATGATACAAGAACTTAAAAGTGCAGAAAAATTTATATTTTTTGAGTATTTTATAGTAAATCATGGAAAAATGTGGGATTCAATTTTAGAAATACTAGAGGAAAAGGCAGCAAGCGGTGTTGACGTTAGAGTTATGTATGATGATTTTGGTAGTGTTACTACATTAAAAAAATCTTATCCTAAAGAACTTGAAAAAAGAGGAATAAAATGTGAAGTTTTTAATAGATTAAATCCTATTGCTGGTGTAATTATGAATAATAGAGATCATCGAAAAATTCTTGTTATAGACGGAAGGATAGCTTTTTCAGGAGGAATAAATATTGCAGATGAATATATAAATGTAAAAAGCAAATATGGACATTGGAAGGATAATGGGATAAGAATTTATGGAGAAGCAGTTTGGAATTATACTGTTATGTTTTTAACAATGTGGAATTCATTTAGAAATGAAGATAAAGATTTTAAAAAATTTAAATATAATTTTAATAATAAACCTAAAGAAAATGGATATGTAGTACCTTATGCGGAAACTCCATTAGATGAAGAAGTTACTGGCGAAGATGTTTATCTAAATATTATAAATCAAGCAAATGATTATGTTTACATTTTTACACCATATTTAATTATAGATACAGATATGATTAATTCTTTAACATTAGCTGTAAAAAGAGGTGTAGATGTTAGAATTGTAATTCCAGGAATTCCAGATAAAAAAATAGTATATACATTATCAGAATCATATGTTGAACCTCTTGTAAATGCTGGAGTTAAGGTTTATAAATATACACCAGGATTTGTACATTCGAAAGTTTTTGTATCAGACGATAATATTGCTACAGTTGGAACTATAAATTTAGATTATAGAAGTTTATATTTGCATTTTGAATGTGGATGTTATTTTGAAAATGTTAAAGAAATTGAAGATATAAAAAAAGATTTAGTATATACAATGAAAAAAAGTCATCAAGTATCAAAAGATGAAGTATCATTTAATTTATTAAAAACTATTTGGCAAGCACTATTAAGATTGGTTGCACCACTTATGTAATGCAGTTGTTGAAAAGAGGTGAGCTTTGGAGGCTCACCTCTTTATTAGTATACAAATTTTAATGCAGATATTACATTATTTGCAATTTCTAAATCCATTCTATATATAGCTTGTTTTGAAATGCCAGCTGTATGTGGAGTAACTATTACATTATTTCTGTATGTACTAAATAAATCTGTATAATTATCTAAATCAATATCAAGTCCTACATAAAATGTATCATATAAATCTGCATATTCTATTAAAGCTTTTGTATCTACTATTTCTGCTCTAGAAGTATTTATAAAAGTAGCTGTAGGTTTTAATAGTGAAATTTTATCTTTTGAAATTAAGTTGTGTGTTTCTGATGTTAATGGAATACTTATATTAATAATATCACTTTTTTGTAAGACTTCATCCATAGATACAAAAGTAACACCTTTACTTATCATATCTGTGTGTTTATCTGGATGCTTTGTATAGCATTTTATTTTCATTTTGAATACATTGGCAAAACTTATAACTTCAGATGTTATATTTCCGCAACCAATAAGCCCTAAAGTTTTTCCAAATATATCTTCTGGTCGTTCGTGTACATTTTTTCTATGACCACGTTTATCTAAAACTAGCCTATTTGATTCGAAAATTCTTTTATTTAAAGATAAAATTAATGAGAAAATATGCTCAGCAACAGATAATGAATTTGCAGTTTTTATATTCACTATTTTTACTAACGGTGATTCAAAAAAACTTTTATCTATATGATCTAATCCTACAGAAAAGCTAGCTATAATTTTGGGTGTTTTTACATATTTAATCATATCGGCAGTTAATTTAGAAAATACACCAATAATTAAAATATCATATTTTTGTAATATATCAATTAATTTATCTCCAGCAGGTCTATTACCAGTATCTACTGTTAAATCTATTCCAGCATTTTCTATAATTTGTTTTGCTTCAATATTAAAATCTGGAAGACCACAATATGCTTTTTTCATTTTAATCTCCTTTATAATAAATTTAATTGCATTATACTATAAAGATTAAGAAATTAATATAGCTTTATAAAAAAATATTAATTGCAACCAATGGTTTACAAATTTTAAACTTTAGTTGATAGAATATTTTTACAATTAGTTATATAATAAATTTATAGTATAAGTACAAAGGAGGAGATTAATATGAAATTAAATGAGAAATTATATGAATATAGAAAAAATAAAAATTGGAGCCAAGAAGAATTAGCAGAAAGATTAGAGGTTTCTAGACAAACAGTTTCAAAATGGGAAAGTGGAAGAGCTATTCCTGAATTAAATAAATTAATAAGAATTTCAGAAATTTATAATGTTACTGTTGATGAATTAGTAAAAGATGAAGTAGAAATGAATGAGACAAATGTCAAAAAAGTAAATAAATTTAACAAAAAAATAGTAAAAAATGTTGTTATAATACTATTGGTTATAAGTTTAGTTATTTTAATTTTATTTATTTTAAATATACAAAGAAGAAAAAATATAATTAATGAAATAGCTGAAAAATACAAAGAAAGTTTTCAAAGTATAGGCGAAACAAAAAGTGGATTAGTTGTAGAGAATATTACACAAGTTGATTTAAATAATACAGAAGAATTTAGAAAAGAATATTTATACTATGTATCTGAAGATGGAAAAAAATTATTAAAAATTACATCTTATGATGATGAATATTATCAAAATAAGGTTGAAGAAGTTTATATTGATTTAAATAAAGAAATTGGTATGGACCATTATGCAGATGTAACTAAAATAAATTTAAAAACTTTTGAAAAAGAAGTTATTAAAGATTATGAATTTATATCTCCAATAAAAAAGGTTACACAGTCAATGAATGACTATTATAGTTTTATTTGTGAATATGAACTTTATTCTGAGAAAGAATTAGCTTACGATTTTAATAATAAATTTTTAAAAACAAGTACTGATGAAAAAACGATATATAATTGGATGAATAATGATATTGGAAATTCTGATTTAGGAAATAATATATGGTTAATAATAGATGGTAATGAATTTTTAGGTTTAAATTTTGATAAATATGAAGATGATATAAAAGATACTAGACAACATTTGAATATTCAAATAACGGCAAATGTTTCTCCAATAGAAGATGAAGTAACTATTCCAGATTTTTAAAATAAAAAACTTAAATTGTTAAAAAATAACAATTTAAGTTTTTTTTATGTTATAATATTTTTACTAAAATATAGGAGAGTATATATGAAATTATTGAATTGGAATATTTGTATAAAAATGGATAATACAAGTGGTGTTATTAATTTTGTAGAAGAACAAAAAGCAGATATTTGTGCCTTTCAAGAAGCAATGAATGGAATAGAAGAAAACGTTTTTGATATGTATAAATCTAAAAATGAACTTGTAAATTTAAAAGAATATTCTTTTAATGAGTTTGCTCCATTATTTATTACAGATGGTATAATAAAGCATGGAATTAAAACGAGAGACTTTGGTGGAAAAGCAGAACAAGGAGCTTTATTGTTATCTAAATATGAAATAAAAGAACATTACAATCAATTTTATTATAATGATTATAAACAAGGATTTGATGCAACGTATTTTAAGGAAAAAGAGTGGTGTAGATCAATTCAAAATGCTATTTTAAATATTAATGGGAAAAATATTCAAGTAATAAATGTTCATGCACTTTGGAATAAAGATAAAATAGGAGATGATAGAACAATTATGCAATCAGATTTTATTTTATCTAAAATAAGAAAAGATATTCCTTGTATTGTAGTGGGAGACTTTAATTTATTACCAAATACAAAAAGTATAGAAATGATAGATGAAAAAATGATAAATTTAATTAAAGAATATAATATTAAATCTACTAGACCAACTTTTGATGATAATCTAGATAAAGGAGATTTAGTATGTGATTATATTTTTGTAAATGATAAAATAAAAGTTAATGATTTTAAAGTAATTGATACTAATATATCAGACCATATGCCATTGATATTAGATTTTGATATATAAAAAAGATAATTTGGAGGATTATTATGTTTAGAAATAGAGGAAGTTTGCCTCATATTGCGACTAAAAAAGATGGTGGTGGATATAGAATTATCACTTTTAGCAGTATATTTATTTGGATATAAAGTTTCATTTGAAGATCCAATAGCAAAAACTAAATCAGCCTTTCTAAATGCACAACTCATAGCAATCGGAATATCTATTTTATCAACTGCTATTGCAACAGTATTAACTAAGAGTAAAGAAAGTTTAATAAAAACATTAAGAATAATAGCTATTATATCATTTCTGATGATAGTCGTATTATTAGGTGTAGATATAAATATAAATAGTTCATATAATGAACAAGTTTTTTCAGAATTTTATGAAAAGTATGAAGCACCAAATGAAAATAAAGCAAAAAAAGGATTTGAAAAAAGTAAATGTTGGAGTAAAAGGTGTGAAAATATTAAATTCACAAGAGGATTATATATAAAGAAGCATGAATGCTCTAACTAATTTTAAAGTAAAAACTATATTTTATATGATAATACATACAGGACTTACTTTTGTAATTGTTTACTTATCTTCTAGAGTACAATTTTTGGAAGAAGAAAGAAATAGACTTTCAAAAGATGATGCCATTTTATATGATGAAGAACAGAATATTAAAATGTAAAAGAAGTGAAAAATCAAGTGAATTTCAAATGTTAGACAAAGAATCTAATGCTTGGAGATGCACTCTATTTTTTACTTCTTATAATTATCCATTTTTTCCCAGAGTATAAATCATCTTTTTCAATATGTGATTTAGAAATATAAATAGATACAAAAGATATTATTTCAAAAATAAATCCAAAATCAAAATTATCATTAAATAAAAGTGCTAGAACATAAGTAAGAAGACTAAATATAAATATTACCTTACAAATTGACAAATATTTTAAAGCATTTTCAGAATATATTTTTCTAATATGTTTTTTTGTTTTTCTTCTTCATTTTCTTCAACATTATTTTTTAAATTTTCAGGCATGATAAGCTCCTTTTATAAATTATAAATATTTTTTTAAAGTATTTATTACTTCTTGGTGAACTACACCATTACTAATTATTGCTCCTTTTATACTTTCGTCGTATCTTTGATTATTTCCGAAAAAGTTAGTAACTTTGCCACCAGCTTCTTCAACAATTATTTTAGCAGCAGCTATATCGCAATTTTTATGTTCTGTTCCTGGAAAAATTGCTAAAGTAAAGTCACCACTAGCAATACAAGTACAGGCTCTTATTATGCTACCTATACTTACAAAGTAAGTTTTTTTTCCAAGTTCATTTATTGCTCCATATATATTGTAATCAGATTTTGGCCACATGTCATAGTGTGCAACACTTCGTATATCGTCTAATTCAAAATTATTTACATGAATTTTTTCATTATTTTTGTAAGTACCATTATTTTTTCTTGCAGAATATAAATTGTCTGTAAATGGGTCATATATGGCTCCAACTGTAGGTTCGCCATCAATAACTAGAGCAAGAGAAAAAACTGAAACAGGTAGGTGTCTTGCGTACATTGCTGTTCCATCAATTGGATCACATACCCAAACATAGCTACTCTTTCCAAATTGTTCTTCCTCACCATCAACTGAATGTGTAGGATATGATTCTTTTACTTTTTTTATTAAATATGTATTTATTTCAGTATCTGCTTTAGTAACAATTGTTTTATCAAATTTATAAGTGGCACCATTATCATCTTTAAAATATTTAAGCATTATTTTTCCAGCTTCATAAGCTACTTCTTTTGCAAATTCTAAATAATTTGCTTCCACTTAACTAATCTCCTTATATAAACTAAAAAAATTATACTATAATAAATAAAAAAATACTAGATATAGTTATGTTTTTTATTTTAAATCTCTTGCATTTAGAGAAAGATTTAGTATAATATATATGAGAATTTTATTATTTTATGAGGTAAGAAAATGAAAGAGGAATTAATTGACGTATTAGATGAAAATGGAATAAAAACAGGGGAAACATTGCCAAGAAGCGAAATCCATAAAAAAGGTTTGTGGCATAGAATTATAGTTGTTGCTATTATAAATGATAAAAACGAGATTTTAATACAACAACGTAGTAATAATAAAGATAAAAATCCAGGAATGTGGGATATATCTGTTACAGGACATTTATCAGCAGGTCAAGATTCATTATCAGCAGCTACTAGAGAAATAAGTGAAGAAGTCAGTGTAAGTTTAGGGTATACAGTTGAAGTTAAGGATTTTAGATTTATGTTTTCGTTTAGAAAAGAAGAATATGTAAATGAAAACCATTATGACAGACAATTTTATGATTTCTTTATTTTAAGACAAAAGGGACTTACTAGTGAGAATATTACTTTTCAAGAAAGTGAAGTTCAGGCAATAAAATTTGTTAGTGTTAGTGAATTTAATCAAATGAGAGAGAAAAGTATATTTGTAGATAGAAAAGAAGTTTATGATGAATTATCAAATTATTTATTTAGAATATAAACAAATATTTGAGGTGTAGATGTGAATATAGTGTCAAATTCAGAAAGAGAAACAATAGAATTAGGAAAAAAAATAGCTTCAAAACTAAAAAAAGGAGATATAATTATTCTATCAGGAGATTTAGGTTCAGGGAAAACTAAATTTACAGAAGGAATATTAACATATTTTGGATTAGAAGATGAAATATCAAGCCCAACATTTACTATTGTAAATGAATATCATACAGAAAAATTAAACATATATCATTTTGATGTTTATAGATTAAATGATATTGATGAGTTTGGAGCAATAGGTGGTGAAGAGTACTTTGAAAAAGGTGCTTGTATAATTGAATGGGGAGAAATGATAGAAGATATTTTACCAGAAAAATATATGAAAATTACGTTTTCTAGAAATCTTGATTATGAAAACAAAAGAAATATAAGTATTGAATATTTTGGAGAAACAAATATATAAAACACAAATGGAGCCATTAGGCTCCATTTGTGTTTCTCAAATCGTTGTATACAATGGTAATATCCATTTGTGGTGATGACTTGAGAAAAAAGTGGAAATTTTCCGTTTTGTGATGCACTCCTAAAAATGGATAGTTGAAGTCTGCTAAATCGAAATCAGCGCGAATAATGGACAATTTGTAAATTGCATCAGTATGTAAATTGGCAAAAGTAGTTACTCCATCTGCCATAACTCCAACGCTGGGCTGATACCATGCCAGTAAATCCTTTAAAGTTTCAGGATTTTTTTCATTACCCCAAAAACAATAAATCAATTCTGGTGTTGGCTGAGCAAGCTCGAAACCGTTTTGCAATTTGCAGTAAAGGCACATAAATTTTTGAATGTTCTCAATACCAAAATACTTGTTTAAAAACGTATTCATGAGTATGTTTTGTACCTTAAACATTATGCAGGAATCAGACATAGGCAGCCGATTTAGTATGTCAATGTCATCACAAGTCGGCATATCAACTTTTTCTACAAGATCAATATCTCGCTCGCTTTCTTTTCCATTAAAAATCCGAAAGCAGTCTTTTAATTCTAAAGTTTCATTCATATAGACATCCTCCTTATTGATATATTGATATTGAATGAAATTTGTACAATATTGTACTATTAATAACATATATGTTAACATAAAATCAAAAACAAGTCAAATATTACATATTTAATATATTATATGTTTACAAAAAATGTAGATTATTGTAAAATAAAGAAAAAGGAGAAGTAAGATGAAAATATTAGCAATAGATACATCAAGCTCAATATGTTCAGTAGCAATATTAGAAGATGAGAAAATAATAGATAAAAATGAATTAAATGATGGAAAAACGCATTCTGAAAATTTAATGCCATTAGTAGATGAATTATTAAAAAGAAATTCTTTAGATATGGCACAAATAAATATGCTTGCATGTTCAGTTGGACCAGGTTCATTTACAGGAATAAGAATAGGTGTATCTTCAATAAAACCAATAGCTGAAGTTTTAAATGTAAAAGTAGCCTCAGTAACTTCATTAGAAACTCTAGCAAAAAATGTTACAGATGCACAGACAATAGTTTCTTTAATAGATGCAAGAAATAATCAAGTTTATTGTGGAATTTTTGATAAAAATTATAATAAAAAAGAAGACTATTTAGCTGATGATATAAATGTAGTAATAGACAATATAAAAAAATATGACGACGTTATTTGTGTAGGAAATGGAGCAGTTTTGCATAAAGATTTACTTAAAAAAAATATATCAAATTGTAAATTTACTGAAGATAATAATCAATCAGCTGTAAATGTTGGAAAAATCGGATATAAAAAATATTTAGAAAATAATTTAGAAACAGCAGACACAATCATGCCGATATATTTAAGAAAGTCACAAGCAGAAAGATTAAAAAAGAATTAGAGGAATTATATGATAAAAATTGAAAATATGACATTAGAAGATTATGAAAAAATAAAAGATAATCTTCAAAAAGATTTTGATGATTTTTGGACACATACTATATTAAAAAGTGAATTAGAAAATGAAATGTCAAAATATATTGTTGCAAAAGAAAACGATAATATTGTTGGCTTTGCTGGAATAATAGTTTTGCCAGATGATATAGAAATTACAAATATAGTTACTAAAAAATCAGAAAGAAAAAAAGGTATAGGAAAATTACTTTTAGAGAAAATAATAGAAATGTCAAGAGAAACTAAAAAAGAATTCATAAGTCTAGAAGTAAATGAGAAAAATGAAATAGCTATAAATTTATATAAAAAGTTTAATTTTGAAAAAGTTGCTTTAAGAAAAAAATATTATAATGGAACAGATGATGCAATTATTATGACAAGAAAAATAATGTAACATAATGTAAATTTTTGAAAATAATAATTGCATTATTTTTTTGTTTGATATAAAATCATTTTAGAATAATTGAAGTTTTATGCGGAGGAAAATACTAATGAGAAAGAAGAATGAATTAACACCTAAAGATTTAAAAGATATATGTAATCCTAATTTGTTCAAATTTGAAACAACAAAAGAGCTTGTAGATACAAGTGATTTAATATATGGACAAGAAAGAGGAATAAAAGCATTAGAATTTGGAACAGATATAGACATAAAAGGTTATAACCTATACTTAGAAGGACCATCTGGTGTAGGAAAAACAATGTATACAAAAAAGTTCTTAGAAAAAAAGGCTGAAAAAGGAAAAGTTCCAAATGACTGGGTATATATATATAATTTTGAAAATCCAAATGAACCAGTAGCTGTTTCTTTTCCAGCTGGACAAGGAAAAGTATTCAAGTCAACAATGGAAGGTTTTGTAAAAGATGTAAGAAGAGATATAAAGAAAACTTTCAATAATGATGATTTTGAAAAAGAAAAACAAATAATAAAACAAGAGTATGATGAAAAAAGAGAAAATCTTTTAAATAAATTAAATCAAAAAACAATGATACAAGGCTTTCAGGTAAAATCAACAGAAAATGGAGTATACATGATGCCTGTATTGGATGGTAGAACATTAGCAGAAGAAGAGTTTGAAGAATTAGATGAAAGTATAAAAAAAGAATTTGAAGAACGTTCTAGTTTAGTTCAAGAACAAATCTTTCAAGCTTTGGCAGAAATAAAATCTATTGAAAAAGATGCTGAAAAGAAAATAGATGAATGGCAGTCTAACATTGCTTTAATGACTATAAATGTTCATATAAATTCAATAAAAGCAAATTATAAAAGAAATAAAAAGATTGGCACATATTTAGATAATATCAAAAAAGATATATTAAAAAATATTAATTATTTTTTAGCGACAGACACAGAGCAAAAAACTCAGCCAAATCAACCAATTCAACAACAACGAGTAGAAAAAGAGCCATGGCTTAATTATAGAGTAAATTTATTTATAGATAATAGCAAATTAGAAGGTGCACCAGTTATTATGGATACAAATTATTCATATTATAATATTTTTGGTGGACTAGAATATGAAAATCAATTTGGTGCATTAAAAACTGATTATATGATGATAAAACCAGGATTACTTCATCAAGCAAATGGTGGATATATAATTTTTCAAGCAAAAGATATTTTGGCAAATGGAGCTTGTTATGAAGCTTTGAAAAAAGCTCTAAAAATAAAAGAATTATCTATAGAGAATATGACAGAACAAAGAAGTGGAATGCTGCTTGTTTCTTTAAAACCAGAATCAATACCACTTAATTTAAAAGTTTTATTAATAGGAAACTCTAATATATATCATACTCTTTTATCTATGGATGATGATTTTAGAAAATTATTTAAAATAAAAGTAGAATTTGAAGAAGATGCTCCAAAAACTACAGAAAATATAGAAAGATTAAGTAATTTTGTTAGAAGTTTTTGTACACAAGAAAATTTATTAGATTTAGATAAAGAAGCAATGGCTAAAGTAGTAGAAATTACATCTAAAATGTCAGGAGATAAAGAAAAATTATCTACACAATTTAGTGAAATAGGAGAAGTAGTAGGAGAAGCTTCTAGTTGGGCTAAAAAAGACAAGCAAAAATTAATAACAAAAGAATATATACAAAAAGCATTAGATGAAAGAATTGATAGAATTAAAAAGTATGATACTAGATATTTACAGATGATAAAAGAAGATGCTTTACTTATAGATACAGAAGGATTTGAAGTAGGACAAATAAATGGTTTAACAGTAATTAAAATTGGAGATTATTCTTTTGGAAAACCAGCAAGAATTACAGCAAGCACATTTATGGGAAAAGAAGGAATTGTAAATATTGAAAGAGAAGTAGAAATGTCAGGTTCTTCTCATTCAAAAGGTGTTTATATATTAAATGGTTATTTAGGACAGCAATTTGCACAAGAAATACCACTATCTTTAACAGCTAATTTATGTTTTGAACAATTATATGGTGGAGTCGATGGTGATAGTGCGTCAAGTACAGAAGCTTATGCAATATTATCTAGTTTATCAGAAATGCCTATAAATCAATCAATAGCTGTAACAGGTTCTGTAAATCAAAAAGGCTATATACAACCAATAGGCGGAGTTAATGAGAAGATAGAAGGATTTTATCAAATTTGCAAGTTAAAAGGATTTAATGGAGAGCAAGGTGTTATAATTCCTAAACAAAATGTTAGAAATTTGCATTTAAGTGATGAAATTATAGATGCTGTTAAAAAGTCTAAATTCCATATTTATGCTATTTCTACAATTGATGAAGGAATTGAGATTTTAACAGGTGTTCCAGCAGGTAAAAAAGATAAAAACGGTAAGTTCCCTCTTGGAACCATAAATTATTTAGCACAGGAAAAATTAATAAAATTTGCAAATGCAGAAAAAGCAGTAAAATAAAAATTAATATATTTGGAATATTTAAGTTAAAATTGACATATAAGAAAATATGGGTTATAATTTAATTAACTTAAGTTAAAGTATGATTATATCATATAAAAACCCCATAGTCTTGCAACTATGGGGTGCTTGCTATTTACTCAATTCTTCTATAATATCAACTATAAAAAGAACTGCTTGCAATAGTAAAATAGCTAACTTAAGTATGATTTTTATCATATGTACTTGCCTCCTCTCTACTAAGATTTCCTTATTAGAAAAGGATGGGAGGATTATATATCGTATTTTATTATAATTCAAGAGAAACATCAGTAAAAAATACTGATGTTTTTTTATATAAATAAATAAAAATATTGATAAAACTTGAAAAGTATGGATATAATAAATAAAATTTGAAAGGAGATTTTATTATGGAAAAAGTAAGAGCTGTTCAATATGGAGTTGGAAAAATGGCAGTATATACAATGAGGTATATGATAGAAAAAGGAGTAGAGATAGTAGGAGCAGTAGATGTTACACCAGAAATAGTAGGAAAAGATATTGGAGAGATAATGGGAAGAGAGGAAATGGGTGTAAAAGTTACAGATGCCAAAGATGCTAAATCTTTATTAGAAGAATTAAAACCAGATGTATGTATTGTTACAACTAGAAGTTTAATTGGAGAATTAGAAAAACCACTTATATTATGTGCAAGTAAAGGAATAAATGTAATTACAACTTGTGAAGAAGCTTTTTTCCCAATGAATTCAAATCCAATATTAACTAAAAAAATAGATGAACTTGCAAAATCTAACAATTGTACAATTACAGGAAGCGGATATCAAGATATTTATTGGGGACAACTAGTGTCTTCAATTGCAGGATCTACACAAACAATAAGGAAAATTAAAGGAAGCTCAAGTTATAATGTTGAAGAATATGGTATAGCATTAGCTGAAGCTCATGGGGCAGGATTAACACTTGCGGAATTTGATGAAAAAATTGCTTCGGTTGATAGAATATCAGATGAAAAAAGAAAAGAAATTATGGAAAAAGGAGAATATTTGCCATCATATATGTGGAATGTAAATGGATGGTTATGTGAGAAATTAGGATTAACGGTAAAAAGTCAAACTCAAAAATGTGTACCACAAACTTATAAGGATGATATTTATTCATCAACTTTAAATATGACTATAAAGTCTGGTGATGCAACAGGAATGAGTGCTGTTGTTACAACAGAAACAGAGGAAGGAATAACTTTAGAGACTGAATGTATAGGAAAAGTTTATGGACCAGATGAATTTGATAAAAATGTTTGGACAGTTGAAGGAGAACCAACTACAACTATTACTGTTGAAAAACCAGATACAGTTGAACTTACTTGTGCTTCAGTAGTAAATAGAATACCAGATGTAATTGCTGCAAAACCAGGATATGTGCCAACAGAACAATTTGGAGAATTAACTTTTAAAAAAGAGATTTGTAAATAAATATATTGACAAAAGTCAAAAACAAAAATATAATTGTGCTATCACAAATAGCACAATTATATTTTTTCTTATATTGTAGAAAGGGGATTTTTATGATTAAAATTGATAATTTAAGCAAGTCATATGGAAAGAAAAAAGTTTTAGATAATTTAATGTGTTTAATAAAAACTAATTCTATATATGGATTTGTTGGAGCAAATGGTACTGGAAAATCAACATTACTTAGAATAATAAATGATATATTTAAAGCTGATTCTGGTAACATTGAAATTGATGAGGAGAACGTTAATAATAATCAAGAGCTTAAGCAAAAATTAGTTTTTGTTCCAGATGATTTATACTTTTTTCCAAACTATACATTAAAAGATATGGCAATTTTTTATAAATCGATGTATAAAAATTTCGATATGGAGTATTTAGAAAAATTAGCTACAACATTAAAATTAGATATGAATTCAAAAATACAAAATTTTTCTAAAGGAATGAAAAGACAATGTGCAATAATATGTGCAATATGTACAAATGCAGATTATATGTTTTTTGATGAAACTTTTGATGGAATAGATCCAGTTATTAGAAATTTATTAAAAAAGATTATTGCAAAGCAAATGGATAAAAAAGAAACAACAATTATTATGACAAGTCATAACTTAAGAGAGTTAGAAGATATTTGTGACAATCTGGCTTTATTATATAAAGGAGGAATTCTTTTTGAAAGTGATGTAAATACATTAAAAACTAATATGTTTAAAATACAAATATCATTAAAAGAAGAGTTTGATAAAGAAACATTTTCAAATTTAGATATGTTAAATTTCAAAAAATCTGGGAGTGTTGCAACAATAATATTAAAAGGTGAAAGAGAAAAAGCAGAAGAGCAGCTAAAAAAGATGAATCCAATTATTTTAGATTTTTTACCTGTAACATTAGAAGAAATGTTTATTTATGAAATGGAGGTGTTAGGATATGAGTTTAACCAAGTATTTTAATAAAAATTATTTTAAAGAAAATATAAAAAAATCTAAAGGGCTAATTGCATTATTAGTAATAATTGTACCCTTAATTACAATACTTAGTATACTACTTCTAATAAATCCACAAAACTACACAAAAGTACTATATGAAAATGAAATTATATGGGCAAATTTAATATGTATGTATATTATACCAGTTGCACTGTCATTTATTTTATTTGGATATGTATATAAAAAATCTAGTGTAGATTTTATAAATTCAATGCCACTTAATAGAAAAACAATATTTATTACAAATACAGTAGCAGGAATATTTTTAATAACATTAATTCAAATATTAACATTAATAGTTGCTTTTTTATGTAGTACCATATGTTCTACAATATATATATTTCCTCAAATGATAATAGATATTTTTATAAACATGTGGATTTCATATTTGTTTATATTTTCTGCAGCAAATTTAGCAATGACTTTTTCAGGAACATTTCTTACTCAAATTGTACTTACAATGTTGATTTTATTTTTAGTACCATTTGCTGAGAGCATGTTTAAAATCACACAAATTAGAATTTTTGATTATGAAATGATAAATAATTTAGGAGATGATACAACATATGAACGTATTATAGATTTACAAAATCAAAATTATACATTGCCATACAATATAATTTGGAATGGCGGATATGCATTTTCAAATATAAGCATATTGAAAATGACTACTTTAGGGATAATATATTTATTTTTAGGAACATACTTTTTTCAAAAAAGGAAAATGGAAAATGCAGAAGAATCATTTTCCAATGATAAAGTACATTTATTTGTAAAAGCTTTAACATTATTTCCCATGATGGTTGTTTTAAATAAAATCGGATTAGAAGGAGAAGAAACTGCATTTGTTATTGGTTTAATTGTAATATATTATTTTGCTTATGATTTTGTAGTTAAAAGAAAAATTAAATTTATTAAATCTGTTGTTTCAGTTATATTAACAATGGCTATTTTGCAAGGAATTGTAGTAGGAGCAAATAAAATTTTTACAGAAGAAGAACGTCATAAAATAAAAAGAACAGACGTAGAAAAAATTGCTATAGAATTTGAAAGTGACAATTATCATACATCTCCAAACTTGAAAAATAGTTATTTTATAGACAATAAAGAAATTATGAATTTTGTTTTTGAATCAGCTTATGGAGCTCAAAACCAATATACTTATAGTATAGATAAAGAAAATTATGCAACTAATACTATTTATGTAGGACTACAAACATCAAAAGAAAAAAAATATACAATATCAGTAGAATTAATAGATAGAGATATGGATAAATTATTGGAGTTATTAGAAAAAGATAAAAATTATGTAGAATTTATAAAAGAAACTTATAAAAAAGATAGTAAAATTATATTGGGACAAATAGTTTTAATAGGTGATGAAAAACAAATAAATTCTGAAATAGAAAAAGAAATTGATAACATGAGTTTAAAAGATATATACAAAATAACTAGAAAGTCTACATCTATATTTTTAAATAAAATGTATTATCAAAATCATATGTTAAAAGCTAAAGTAGTACCAATAGATATGAATAATGGCGTTTTTAAATTAGTAGCAGATAATCAAAATGATTATATAAATAAAAACTTTGATAAAATGAAAGATGAAAATGTAAGAACTAGATCTTATAGTATAGAATATGGACCTTTAGGTTATGATGAAGAGGAATTTAAAAAATTTGGAAATTATTTTTCATATACATCAAATTTAATGGATAAATTTATAGATGAAAACAAATCTGAAAAAATAGACCCAAACGAAGAATGTTATGCAATAAAAATATATGCATCTCCATATATAGACGAATATGTGTATTTATTTACAAACAAAACAGAAGAAATTGGTAACATAATAAGAAAAGAAAGAGATGCGAAAACAAAAAATGAAGATTTTTTAACTTTAAAAGATTAAAGAATAAATAGTAAATAATATAAAAGATAGGAGATAGAATGATAAATTTAGATTATCAAAGCAGAACTCCAATATATGAACAAATTATTTTAGAAATAGAAAGATATGTTTCGCTTGGAATTTTAAAACCGAAAGAACAGTTAATGTCAATAAGAGATATGGCAACTACATTAGGAATAAATCCTAATACAGTAAAAAAAGCATATGCAGAATTAGAAAATAGAGGAGTAATAGTTACTATATCTACAAAAGGCACCTTTGTGAAAGATAATATAACACAGGTAGTAAATTCCAAAATAGATAATATAATAACACAAATAAAACGAAATATACTGGAGCTAGAAAAACTAGGACTTACTAAAGAAGAAATTTTAAAAAGAATATGATGTCCAATTGGGGACGTTTGTAATTGGACATTTATGTCCAATTAAGTACATATGTTACAAAAAGTAAAAAGAGCTTATTTTTATTAGAATAAGTTCTTTTTTTATCAACAAAACAATGAATATAAAAATATTGAAAACAAATGAAGAATAGCATATAATTATTAGAAGAACTATATTTAAAATAGGTATATATAATAAAGTTAACTACCGTTCAAAAATGGACAAAAATGTCCAATTACAAACGTCCCCAATTGGACAGAAAGGAAAATATGAAAAAAGCTTTAAGAAAAGATAGTTTTAAAGAGATAAGAAGATCATATAAAAGATTTATTTCCATACTTCTTATGGCTTTTTTAGGTGTGGGATTTTTTGCTGGTGTAAGAGCTACAAGTCCAGATATGGAACTTACAATAGATAAGTATTTAGATGAGTATAATGTATATGATGTTAAAATAATTTCAACTTTAGGTTTAACAAATGATGATATTGATGTAATTAATAATTTGGAAAATATTCAAACAACAGTAGGGATTTATAGTGAGGATGTTTTTGTAAATTTTGAAGAAGAGGAAAGCGTTGTTAAAGTTTATGCTTTAGAGCCAGAACTAAATAATGTAGAGGTGCTTGAAGGAAATTTACCACAAAATCCTGATGAATGTGTTATAGAAAAATCTATGAATATTGGAAAAAATGTTTCTATAGGTGATTATATTGAAATAAAGGAGGACTTGAAAGAAGATGATGAGCCTTCTTTTAAAAATACAAAATTAAAAGTCGTTGGAATAGTTCAAAGTCCTTTATATATTTCAAGAGATAGAGGAACTACGACTTTAGGGTCAGGAAAAATATCATATTATATGTATGTTACTAAAGAGAATATTTTGTCAGATATTTATACAGAAATAGATGTGATGGCAAATGGTTCAAAAGAATTAATGTTTTCAAAAGATGAATATGAAGATGTTGCTCAAAAAGTAAAAAATGGATTAGAGAAAATAAAAGAAGAAAGACAAAAATCTAGATATGAGAGTTTAATAAATGAGGCAAATGAGGAATTAGACAAAGCACAAAATGAATTTAATAATCAAAAGCAAGAAGCAGAAAATAAAATACTTGATGCAGAAAAAGAAATTTCTAATGGAAAAAATGAAATAGCAAAAGCAGAAAAAAAGGTAGTTGACGGTGAAAAAGAATTAAAATTACAAAAAGAAAAAGCAGAAAAGGAATTTGCTTCAGCAGAGGCTCAAATAGCAGAAGGAGAGAATAAAATAGTAAATTCTCAAGCAGAAATTGATAATGCTAAAAATTTATTAAACTCAAAAAAACAAGAAGCAGAAAAAGGAATAGCTACAATACAAGCAGGTATAAAAGAAATAAATAATAAAATTTCAGAATTAACTAATCAAAAAAAATCTATACAAGATATTATAAATAGTTTAAATACAATAGAAGAAAATATAAAAATATCAAATAATTTATTAAAACAATATGAAGATGAACTATCTAAAAATCCAGATAATGTTGATGAGATTCATGGGAAAATTGAGTTTATAAAATCAAAAATAATAGAGTTAGAAAATGCAAAATTGCAATTAAATCAGACAGGTGTAAATAACGAAACTTTAAATCAGATAAATTTGGGATTAGTAGAATGTGAAAAGCAAAAAAAAGAATTGCAAAATAAACTAACTTCAATAAATAACGAGATAGCATCTGCACAAAATCAAATAAGTCAAGGAGAAAATAGCTTAAATGCAGGTAAAAATGAATTAAATAATTCAAAGAACAAATTAGCTGCAGCAAAAACACAAGCAAATTCAGAGTTCGCAAAAGCAGAAAAAGGAATTAAAGATGGAAAAGTAAAGTTAAATAAATCAAAAAAAGAATTAGAAGATGGAGAGAAACAGTTAAATGAGAAGAAACAAGAATTTTATTCTGAAATAGAAGATGCTGAGGAAAAGTTAATTGATGCTAGAGAGAAGGTTAATGATATAGAAAATGCTAAATGGTATATTTTTGATAGAAATGATGATCAAGGTTTTAGTAGTTTTCTTCAAGATATAGATAATGTAAGAAAATTGGGAGAAGTCTTTCCTATAGTATTTTTTATAATAGCAACTTTAATAAGTTTAACTTCAATGTCTAGAATGGTTGAAGAAGAAAGAGTACAAATAGGAACATTAAAAGCTCTTGGATACAATAAATTACAAATTATGTCTAAATATATATTATATTCATTTTTAGCTTCAATAATAGGTGGAATATTAGGATCAATATTTGGTTTAAAATTTTTCCCAATGGTAATTATTTCAATGTATGAAATGATGTATAGCATAAAAGAAATTGTTATAATATTTAATAAATATTATGCATTTTTGGGAATAGGTATTATGTCAATATGTATTGTAGGTGCAACAGTATATACTGCTATGAAAGAGTTATCGAGCACACCAGCTGAAATGATGAGACCTAAAGCACCAAAGGCAGGAAAAAGAGTCATATTGGAAAAAATACCATTTATATGGAATAAACTTAATTTTACAAAAAAAGTTACTTTGAGAAATATGTTTAGATATAAAAAAAGATTTTTAATGACGGTAGTAGGTATTTGTGGTTGTACTGCTTTAATACTTACAGGATTTGGATTAAAAGACTCAATATCTAAAATAATGGATTATCAATATATTGATATTTATAATTATGATATGTTAATAGGTTTGAAAGATACATTAACATTAGAAGAGAAAAAATCTTTAATATCTGATTTAGAAGATAAAGATGAAATTAGTAAATGTGTAGAAATTTATATGACTTCTGAAAGTGTAAAAAAAGATAATTTGAAGGAAGATACACAAATAATAGTTACTGGTAATCCACAAGAGTTAGATAGTGTAATAAATTTGAAAGATTTAAAAAATTCTCGAAAGTTAGAATTAAATGATAATGAAGTTATTATAACAGACAAATTATCTCAATTAGTAAATGCAAAAGTTGGTGATGAAATAATTTTAGTAGATTCTGATAATGAGGAATTTAAGGTAAAGGTAGGTGGAATAACTGAACATTATATTTCACATTATATTTATATGACAGAAAAGTTGTATAATGAAACATTAAAAAAAGATGCAAAAACTAATGTGCTATTAACAAAGTATGATCATAATCTTGAGGAAAATGAGGAAAAAGAATTATCAAAAGAAATTTTGGATAATTCAAAAGTTGGTTCTATAACTTTAACAAGTTATTTAATGGAAATAATGGATGATACTTTAAGTGCAATGAATTTTGTGGTATATGTTTTAATTATTTCAGCAGGATTATTGGCATTTATAGTTTTATATAATTTAGCTAATATAAATATAAGTGAAAGAATAAGAGAACTTGCAACTATAAAGGTTTTAGGTTTTTATGATAAAGAAGTTTATGATTATGTAACAAGAGAAATTGTTTTGCTAACTATAATAGGAATTGCGGTAGGACTAGTATTTGGATTTTTCTTAAACTCATTTATATTGGGAACTTGTGAAATAGGAATACTAAGATTTAAGAGAATAATAAGTATTCCAAGCTATATATATTCAAGTTTTATAACAATAGCTTTTACTGTTATAGTAAACTTTATAACGTATTTTTCTTTAAAAAAAGTAGATATGATAGAATCACTTAAAAGTGTCGAATAAGTAAATTAAATAAGTAATTATGAGATAAATTAAGAAAAAAAGAGCATTTTAGTATACAGAAAAACTAAAGTGCTTTTTTAATACAAAAAGTTTTTTTTGAGGAGTTGTTTAGAAAAAAAATAAATGTTATAATATCACTCATTGGTGCATTATTCTAGTGTATACTCCTGTTATGAGGGTAGGCCTAAAAATCTACTAAAAAGTATTATCAGTCGAAGTTTTCTAGAGCTCTGCGCGTTACGCCCAGTTGTGCGTGGTCCTGGAAAGTAAAGATTTTAGGATAGTTTGTAACGGCATACATATGATTCCTGATTTCATTGAGACTTATTCTCTTTATGAATAGGTAAAACCATATAGATAATAGTATGGTGGTAATAACTGTCTTGAGTGATGTGTGGGGATTAATCCATAAAATTATAATAATAACTTGGCCAGCTTTTATTATAATTGATTATGAAACATATGCTGCAAAAAGGACTAATAACGGGCTAGGATATTCAAAGAAAATTTCTAGAGTGTTTGCTTAGAACAATAAGCATGAAAACTCGGGGATTAAGGTACGGATTTAAGTGGTGATCTGGCGACATTTTT
>CATJZH010000060.1 GCA_949746285.1 uncultured Clostridia bacterium | reverse complement strand
TTAAGTGGCTTTTCTTAAGGAAGGTATGCTTCAATAAAAAGCTATGAATCTCGTCAGGTTCGGAAGAAAGCAGCGATAAGTAGTGTATTTATGTGAGTTTCGCATGCCTTCCTTAAGAAAAGCTTTTCTGTCCATTTGGGGACGTTTGTTATTGGACATTTTTGTCCAATTATATACATATGTTATTTTAAAACATTTTAAAAATAAATATCTGTTCCCAACTGGACAAAAATGTCTTTTATAGGAAACAAAATGTTTTGCATTTTGAGTACTGAGGCTGTTAAATTTTAATTATTACAGCCTCAGCAACAAAAGTCCCTAAATGGACAGAAGGAGGAAAAAGATGTCGTATACAGCTCTTTATAGAAATTTTAGACCATTAAAATTTTCAGATATGGTAGGTCAAGATCACATAACAAGAACATTAAGAAATCAAGTTATTTCTAATAGAGTTGGACATGCATATCTTTTTAATGGGGGAAGAGGAACAGGTAAAACAACATCTGCTAAGATATTAGCAAGAGTTGTAAACTGTTTAAATCCACAAGATGGAGAACCTTGTAATGAGTGTGAAATTTGCAAGGAAATATTAGAAGGTTCATTAACAGATGTAGTTGAGATGGATGCTGCATCAAATAATAGTGTAGAAGATATTAGAAGTATTCGTGATGAGGTGAATTTTCTACCAACTAAAGCTAAATATAGAGTATATATTATAGATGAGGTTCATATGCTTTCAACAGGAGCTTTTAATGCACTACTTAAAACATTAGAAGAACCACCAGAACATGTAAAGTTTATATTAGCAACTACAGAACCACAAAAGTTACCAACAACAATACTTTCAAGATGTCAAAGATTTGATTTTAAAAAAATACCAGATGATGATATAATTAAAAGACTAAAAATAATTTGTAGCGAAGCTAATATAAAAATAGATGATGATGCATTAAAAGTAATAGCAGTATTATCAGAAGGACATATGAGAGATGCTATAAGTATATTAGAAAGATGTAGTCAAGAAAATGTAGAAAATATAAAAGTGGAGGAAGTAAAAGAATTAGTAGGACTTCCTAAGCTAGAATATATAAGTAGATTAGCAAAATCAATAATAGAATATAATGTAATAGAAGCTTTAGAGGTTATAGATGATGTTATAAATGATGGAAAAGACTTATATAATTACTTATGGGAAGTAGTAAAATATTTTAAAGATATATTAGTTTATAAAGCTACCAGTAACTTAAAGTTATATTCAGAAGAAGAATTAAATGAGATAAAAAATTTATCTGATAAAACAGAGGAAACTAGATTATTAAATATTATTTATGAATTATCAGATTTAGAAAATGATTTGAAATGGTCTTCACAAAAAACAATAATGTTTCAAATTGGAATTATAAAAGCTTGTAGAAAAGCTCAAGTTTCTAGTGAAAAATTAGAGATACCAGTAGAAGTCAAACAAATAGAGAAAACTCAAAAACCAGAAAAGAAAGAACCAATAAGTAATAATATAAAACCACCAGCTAGTAGTACTACAACTACAAGTAATAATACAGATTCAGCATGGAAAAAAGTAATAGATGTGTTAAAAAGAAATGGAAAAATACGATTATATACAGCTTTAATAAATACTAGAATAAATGAAGTAAATGATTTAATATGGGAAGTAGAATTCCCAAATGGATTAACATCATTTAATCAAAAAATTTTAGAAGATGTTAATAATAAAAATGAATTAATAAAAGAGATATTAAAGATTACAGGAAAAGAAGTGCATCTACGATATAAAGATTTAAAAAATGTATCACAAGCAAAAGAAAATAGACCTAGCTCACCAATAAGTGATTTAGGAATAGATATAAATATAATAGATTAAATTTAAGGAGGAATTTACAATGGGAAAAAGAGGAGGATTTCCAGGAGGAATGGGAGGTTTCGGGGGTATGAACATAAATCAATTAATGAAAGAAGCTAAAAAAATGCAAGCAGATATGGAAAAATCTCAAGAAGAATTAGGAACAAAAGAATTTGAAACAACAGCAGGTGGAGGAGCAGTATATGTAAAAGTAAGTGGAAATAAAATGATAAAAGAAATAACATTAAAAAAAGAAGTTGTAGACCCAGACGATGTAGAAATGCTACAAGACTTAATTTTAACAGCCGTAAATGAAGCTTTAAGAAAAGTAGATGATGCTCAAGCAGCAGAACTTGGAAAATATAACATCCCAGGGTTAATGTAAAATAAAAATTATACAAAATATAGTGATATAAATTATAGATAAAAGGAAAAGATTATGTCATACTATTCACCTTCAATAGAAAAATTAATAGAAAGTTTTGAAAAATTACCTAGTATAGGACACAAAACAGCACAAAGATTAGCGTTTTATATGCTAGATTTAAGCAGTGAAGAAGCGGAAGAATTTACGAATTCTATATTAAATGCTAAAAAGAATTTACATTTTTGCTCAAAATGTTTTAACATATCTGATACAGATCCTTGTAATATATGTTCAAACCCTAAAAGAGATAGCTCAGTAATATGTGTTGTTGAAGATGTTAGAGATGTAATTGCAATGGAAAGAACGCATGAATTTAATGGTGTATATCATGTTTTACATGGTTCTATTTCTCCTATGAATGGAATTGGACCAGATGATATAAAAATAAAAGAACTACTTAGCAGAATAATGAATGAAGAAACAAAAGAAATAATATTGGCAACAAACCCTAGAGTCGAAGGAGAAGCAACATCAATGTATATATCCAAACTAGTAAAACCATTAGGTGTAAAAGCAACGAGAATAGCTAGAGGAATACCAGTAGGTGGAGATTTGGAATATACTGATGAAATAACACTTACAAAAGCTCTAGAAGGTAGAAGTGAAATATAAGTATCATTTAGTAAGAAATAGGAATAAAATGTAGTATATTTTAGATATTTCTTATTTTTAAGGAGAAGCATTATGCAAAAAAGTAAAAAAATAGTAATACTAGGTGGAGGAACAGGGACTTCATTTGTATTAAAAGGATTAAAATATTTCCCTGTAGATATAACAGCAGTTATAACAGTATCAGATGATGGAGCAAGCACAGGAAGATTAAGAAAAGAATTTTCTACACCAGCAGTAGGAGATATAAGAAAGGTTTTAAGTAATTTATCTACATTACCAGACGAAGTTAGAGATGTTATGGAATATAGATTATCTACATATAGTGAGCTAAACGGTCATGCACTAGGGAATTTAATATTAACATCTTTAATTCGTGAAACAGGAAGTTTGCAAACAAGTATTAAATATTTAAGTAAAATACTAGATGTAAAACACAAAGTTTTACCACTTTCAGAAGATTGTTTAACTTTAATGGGAGAAACAACAGAAGGTGATGTTATTGAAGGTGAAGAGGAAATAACAAAAGCAAATAAGAAATATAGAAAATTTTTCTATAAAGAAGATCCTCATGTATTACCAGAAGTATTTGAAGCTATAGAAAAAGCAGATTTAATAATATTAAGTATGGGAAGCTTATATACAAGTGTAATGCCACACATAATATGTAAAGATGTTGTAGATGCAATAAAAAAAGCAAAAGCAAAAGTAATGTATATTTGCAATGCAATGACTCAACCAGGAGAAACAGACGGATTTGGTGTAAGTGACCATGTAAATGTATTAGAGCAATATTTAGGAAAAGATGCAATAGATGTAGTAATAGCAAGTAATACAGTAATTCCTAAAGAAATGCTAAAAAAATATGAAACAGAAGAGCAAAAAGACCAAGTACCAATAGATTATGAAAACATAATAAAATGCAAATATGAATTATTAGAAGATGACTTATTAACAACAACAGATGGAACTATAAAGCATAACAGTTTAAAATTAAGTTCAGTAATATTCTCATATTTGATGAGATAATGTCCCATTGGGGACGTTTGATAAAGGACATTTTTGTCCAATTTAATACGGATGTTAAAAATAACCTCAAGCTTTTTAGGCTAGAGGTTATTTGTGTTTTTTCTTAATTTTTGTGAGTTTTTTATTTATTCTATTAAGTTCAAAATTAGCAAAAATTCCATTTCTTTTTTTTATTTTTTCTTTTTTATCAAGTAAGTTATTTACCAAAATTCTATCTTTTTCAGATAATGAATATAAAATATTTGCTCTTTCAATATTTTCTCTTACAAGTGTTTCATAATCTTTTTTATCATTATATAAACTCATAATAAATTTCCTTTCAAATTACTTTAAGTATATTATTTTTTTCAGTTAAAGTCAATTTTTTATAAAAGTAATGAAAAAGATAAAAAGTGTATTAATATACTGCCTAAGAAAAGTGCAAAAATGCGTGCGAAATGCAATGCTATTTTTATATTAAAATGAGTAATAAAGTAGTATAGTAAAATTAATATAATAAGAAACTAAAATATAAAGGAAAGTAAAATGCAACACATACAAGAAGAAAGTATTAATATGATATACGATATTAATTTAATAGATGAGAAAAGAGTAGGTAAAGTCTACTTTAAAAGAGATGTTAAAGAAAGTAAATTAAAACGAAAAATATTATTTGTTTTAATTTTTGTTTCAGTAATAGTAATTTTACTCTTACCAAATAAAATTTATGCAACAGAAACGAGTGATAATATTTTAACAGAACAAAGTGAAGTGATAAAGGGAACAAATATGTCTAAGTTGTTACGAACTGCTTCAAATGTTACTACAGTAGATTTAACAAGTTTAGTATCAGGAGGAGAGGTTGTACATAATTGTAATAACTATTTAACAAATAAACATGATAGTACATCACATTGGAATGAATGTACAATTTGCGGAAAAAAATATAATACTAGTAGTCATAGTTATACTAATGAACATTGGCTTAAAGGAGATAGCTGTTCAATTACAAATAAATTAGTACATACTTGTAATTGTGGATATTCATATCAAAGTGACAACACAAGAGCTCACACATATACCAAGTATCAGTATAATGAATTTGAATATAATGCATTTATAGATTGTAGCAAATGTCATGAGAGAAAGGATAACCATTCATGTTATAAAGCTGATGGAACAAGAATAACTTGTGATAATTTAGGAATATGTGCTACTTGTAATTATAAGTATACTAAGAAATCAGATGAAACTTTTGTATATCAAGTTGGAAAAAATTTGGATATGTATTGTCTTAATTGTAATAGATATAATGGAGAAATAACAACTTCATGGGAATATATTGGTATAGAAAATGGAGAGTCTCATTATAAACAGTATTTTACAGCTACGACAGTTTATGATGTAAATAATAGTACTATTTCAGTTCATTCAATGGCAGGTGATAGTTCTATTGTAAGCTATAAAAATTTAAAGCATACTGTAAACGGAAATATTATTACAGCCTCAGTTGATGTATATGTAAAAAAGTAGAAAGTAAAGTAAGTTCACTTATATATTAGAGGGATTTTAAATAATAGTAATAAAGACATGTGGAGAGTATTATTTAGAAAAGAAATATCTACAGACTTAGAAGCCCCAGTAATAAGTAGTATTACGCAAAGCAATGTAGCAGTATCAAATGAATGGGCAACAGGAAAGAAGATAAAAATTACTGGAACAGAAAATTATTGTAATTCAGTAAAAATAAAAATGGTAGATTCAGAAGGTGTAGTATATTTAAATAATGTATCAGCATCAGTAAATAATAATGCATATTCATATGAATTTATACCAGATATAGAAGCAAATGAAAGTGGAAAAGTATTTACAATAACCGTTACAGATAATTTAGGAAATAGCGCAAGTAAATCGATTACAGTATATAAAACAGATAAAAAGCCACCAACATTATTGAATATGGAAAAATATAATAGTGAATGGACCAAAAATAAAGAAATAACATTTAATGCAAAAGATAGCGGAGTAGGAAATGTATCAATAGCTTTTAATAATGCAAGTGATTATAGTTTAGCAACAAAAAGCAATGATAATTATTCTAGAACATATAATTTTATTGGAGATGTATATGGAACAGTAAAAGGAACAGTATATATAAAAGATAGTTTAAATAATGAAAGTATGGGACAAGTAGAAATAGGCAAATTAGATAACACAGCCCCAACAATAACAACAGCAACGTTAAGTAATAATATAGTAAATATAAATGCACATGACAGACATAGTACACTTCGGAGAAGGTTCAGGAGTAGTAAAATACAGATATATAATAAGTAGTACAAGGTTAACGAATCCAAGTATAACGACATCAAACAGTATAGAAGTAACAGGGAAAGCAACAGGAGCAGGAAGCTTTGCAATAAGTGATTTAGGAAGTAGTAGATACATATATGTAGCAGCAGAGGACTTAGTAGGAAATATAAGTGAAGTACAAGAAATAACAATACCAACATATACAGTAACATATGATTATGCAACAAATGGAGGAACATCAGCAACCAAAACAAGTGAAGAGTTAAATTATGGAAATCCAGTAGATTTAACAGTAACAGCAACAAAGACAGGATATACATTTGTTGGGTGGAATACAAACAAAGCAGCAACAACGAAATTAGATACACTAACAATGTCAAATAGTAATATAACAGTATATGCAATATTTAGAGCAAATACATATACAGTGAAATATAATGCAAATGGAGCGACAGCTGGAAGTACAGCAAAAAGCACACATACCTATGATTTATCAAAGAATTTAACATAAAATGGATATATAAGAGAATATACAGTAACATATAATCACAATTATAGTGGAAGCACAAATACAAGTAAAATATCAGCATATATCTTTAAAAACTGGAGTACAGAATCAGATGGACAAGGAACAATATATAGTAATGGGCAATCAGTAAGTAATTTAACGGAGGCAAATGGGGACATAATAAATTTATACGCACAGTGGAATAGCCAAAGTGTGGAATATATACCAACAAGAATAGGATATACATTTGAAGGATGGTATAGTGAGCCAGAATGCATAAATAAGATAACTGATAGCGAATATACACCAAGTGGAAATATAACATTATATGCAAAATGGACAGCAAATACATATTTAGTAAGATACTATGGAAACGGATATACTGGAGGAGGAACAGCAAATACAACACATACATATGATGAAGAAAAAGTGCTAACAGCAAATGGATTTATAAGAGAGTATGAAGTAACATATAATCACAATTATAATGGAAGTACAAACATAAATAAAACAGCAACATATACATTTAAAAACTGGAATAGAGAAGAAAATGGAACAGGAACAACATATGAAGATAACGATGTAGTAAAGAATCTAACAGATATGAATAATGATACAGTAATACTATATGCACAATGGAATAGCTCAAGTGTAAATCATACACCAACAAGAACAGGATATACATTTGGGGGCTGGTATAGAGAAGCAGAATGTATAAATCAAGTAACAAGTGCAGAAAACACAGTCTATACACCAACAGCAAACATAACATTATATGCAAAATGGATACCAAATACATATACAGTAATATACAATGGAAATGGAGCAACAGGAGGAAATACAGCAAGTAGCACACATACATATGATGAAGAAAAAGTGCTAACAGCAAATGGATTTATAAGATTATATGAAGTAACATATAATCATAATTATGAGGGAAGCACAGATACAAATAAAACAGCAAGCTATATATTTAATGGATGGGCAGCAGAAGAAAATGGAGCAAAAGTATATAACAATGAAGAAAGCATAATAAATTTAAGAGAAGAAAATGGAGAAGAAGTAAATCTATATGCAGACTGGAGTCAGGTAGGTGTAAGTTATGTACCAGAAAGAACAGGATATACATTCTTAGGATGGTATAGCGAGCCAGAATGCATAAATAAAGTAACAGATGATGAATATACACCAGGAGAAGATACAACGCTATATGCAAAATGGCAAGTAAACAATTATAAATATACAGTAAACTATTTAGAAAAAGAAACAAATAACGTACTACATGAAGCAAAAGCAGATGGAAGTAGAAATTATGGAACAGCAATCTCATCAAATGCTGAAATAATAAATATTAAAGGATATAAATACGAAAGCAGTAACGATATAACAATAACAGAAGTAGAAGAAAACGTAATAAACATCTATTATGTAATAGATGAAGCACAAACAAAAGAAGTAGGTTATAAAGTAGAGTATTATATGAGTGGAGAAGAAGTCACAGAAGATGAACAAACTGTGACAAAAACAGTACAAGTATTAAGACCAGATGAGTTAAATGTGGAAAAAGAGAATATAAATTTAGTAGACAAGTATATCGGATATAAACTAGAAAAGACAGAGCCAGCAGAAATACCAGATATAGTAAACCATGGAGAAACCATTAAAGTATATTATGTAAAAGATAAATTTAATTACACCGTAGAGTATTATTATGATGGAGTAGAAGACGAAAGTAAGAAAGAAACACTAGAAGCAACATATCAAGAAGAAATAACAGAATATGAAGATAAAAACATAACAGGATACAAGTTTGACAAAGTAGAAGGGCTACCTTTAACAATAACAGAAGTAGCAGAAAATAATGTAATCAAAGTATATTATGTAAAAGATAAGTTTAATTACACAATAGAGTATTACTATGACGGAGTGCAAGATGAAAGTAAAACAGTAACAAGTGAGGCAACATATCAACAAGAAATAACAGAATATGAAGATAAAAACATAGTAGGATACAAGTTAGAAAAAGTAGAAGGAATGCCTTTAGCAGTAACAGAAATAGTAGAAAACAATGTTATTAAAGTATATTACGTAAAAGATAAATTTAATTACACAGTAGAATACTATTATAATGGAGAAAAAGACGAATCAAAAACAATAACAGCTGAAGCAACATACCAAGATAAAATAACAGAATATGAAGACAAAAATATAACAGGATACAAGTTTGACAAAGTAGAGGGAGTGCCACTTACAATAACAGAAGTAGAAGAGAATAATGTAATAAAGGTATATTATGTTATTGATGAAGAAAATACAAAAGAACTTTCATATATAGTAGAATATTACAAAGATGGTAATAAAGTAGAAGAAGATACTGAAACTGAAAGAAGTACAGTACAAATATTGCAGCCAGATACTTTGGAAGTAAATAAAGAAAAAATAAATACTACAAAATAAAATAACAGAATATGAAGACAAAAACATAAGAGGATACAGATTAGGAGATACAGAGAATTTACCATTAACAATAAGTGAAATGTCAGAAAACAATGTAATAAAAATATATTACATAATAGATGATGAAAATACAAAAACATTATCATATACAGTAGAATACTATAAAGATGGAGAGAAAGTAGAACAAGATACTGAAACTGAAAGAAGTACAGTACAAGTATTAGAGCCAGATACTTTAGAAATAAATAAAGAAAAAATAAATACTACAAATAAATATGTGGGATATAAACTAGATAAGACAGAACCATCTGAAATACCAGATACAGTAAATAATGGAGAAACCATAAAAGTATACTATGTAAAAGATAAATTTGAATTTACAGTAGAGTATTATTATGATGGAGTACAAGATGAAAGTAAGAAAGAAACAGCAGAGGCAACATATCAAGAAGAAATAGCAGAATATGAAGACAAAAATATAACAGGATACAAGTTAGAAAAAGTAGAAAGAACACCACTTACAATAACAGAAATAGCAGAGAATAATATAATAAAGGTATACTATACAAAAAGAACAGACTTAAGTTATAAAGTAGAGTATTATTATGACGGAGAAATAGATGAAAGTAAAACAGATATAGTTGAAAATCAGACTTATGAAACAATAGTAGAAGAAGTAACAAACAAAGTAATACCAGGATATAAACTAGAAAAAACAGAAAACTTACCATTAACAGTACAAGAATATGAAGGTCTAAACATAATAAAAGTATATTACATAAAAGATCAGTTTAATTACACAGTAAATTATTATTATGACGGAATAAAAGATGAAAAAAATGCTAATACATATACAGCAACATATGAAGACATAATAAATACCTATGAAGATAAAGTAAGAGATGGATATAGACTAGAAAAAATAGTAAATATGCCATTACAAATAACAGAAGTAGCAGAAAACAATGTAATAGATGTATATTATGTAAGAAAAGATGCTGTAGTTAAAGTAAAATATGTAGACAAGTATAATGGAGAACAAATAGAAGAAGAGACAATAAAAAATGGAAAAGTATTTGATGAGTTTGATGTAAGTGGAGACGTAAAAGAAATAGAAGGATACACTTTAGTAGAAAGTCCAGAAGTAATGACAGGAATATATGCAGAAGAGCCTGAGGAAAAAGTATATTATTATGCACAAAATACAAAAGTAACAGTAAAATATCTAGAAAAAGATGAAGAAGCACAAAGTTTAGCAGAAGAAATAATAATAGATGGATATGAAGGAAAAGAATATACATCAGAGAAAAAAGAAATAGAAAACTATACATTTGTAAAAAGTACAGAAAACACATCAGGCACAATGACAAGAGAAGAACTAGAAGTAATATATTATTATTTACAAAATACAAAGGTAACAGTAAACTACATAGATAAGAATACAGAAGAGAAACTAGAAGTTATTACAAAAGATGGATTAGTTGGAGACATCTTTGCAGCAGTAGCAAAAGATTTTGAAGATTATGTATTAGTAGAAAAACCAGAAAATGAAACAGTAGTAATGGCAAAAGAAGAGTTAGTATTAAATTATTACTATGTACATATATCAAGTGGAGTAATAGAAAAACATATAGATATAAATACAAATGAAGTATTAGATAGCAAAGTATATGAAGGTAACGAAGGAGACGAGTATAAAACAGAAGCTAGAGAATTTGAAGGATATGATTTAGTACAAACTAAGTTACCAGAAAATGCAGAAGGAACAATGAAAGTAGAAGCAATAGAAGTAAAATACTATTATGAGAGAAAAGCAAATGTAAAAGTAGAGTACATAGATAAAATAACAAATGAGAAATTAGCAGAAGATGAGTATATTTATGGACATGAAAATAATACATATGAAACAAAAGAAAAAGAATTTGAAAAATATAAATTGATAGAAACAAGTAATAATACAACAGGGCAAATGAGAGTAAGCAAAAAAGAAGATGGAACAGTAGATACAGAAACAGTAGTAAAATATTATTATGTACATGAATCAGAAGGAATAACAGAAAGACATTTAGATATAATAAGTGGAGAATTATTAGAAAAAATAGCAAATCACGAAGGACATGAAGGAGACGAATATAATATAGAAGCAAAGACATTTGAAGGGTATGATATAGTAACAGAAAAAATACCAGAAAATACAAAAGGACAAATGACAAAAGAAAGAATAGTAGTAAGTTACTATTATATAAGAAAAGCGTATGTAGAAGTAGAGTATATAGACAAGTATAGTGGGGAAAGACTAAAAGAAAAAGTAAAAATAAATGAAGAAAAAGATGTATATACAGAAAAAGACAGTACAGAAATAATAGAAGGACATGAGGGAGACATATACGAAACAAAAGAAAAAGTATTCGAAAAATATAAACTAGTAGAAAAAGCAGATAATACATCAGGACAAATGAAAGTAACAGTAAATGAAGACGGAACAATAAATACAAGAACAAAAGTAACATACTATTATGCAAAAGAATCAGTCGGAGTAAAAGAAGAACACATAGATATAGTTACAGGAGAAGTAATAAAAAAAGAATTACATACAGGATATGAAGGAGACAGCTATACAACATATGCAAAAGATTTAGATGGCTATGTGTTAGTAAAAGAACATTACCCAGAAAACGCAGAAGGAGTAATGACAAAAGAAGAGCAAGATATAAAATATTATTATGCGAGGGTTGCTAAAGTAGAAGTAGAATATATAGACCAAGATACAAAAGAAAAAATAATAGACAATGTGATAATAGACGGATATGAAGGAAAAAAATATGAAACAGAAGTAAAAGTATTTGAAGGATATAAATTATTTGATAAACCACACAATAGCACAGGTAAGATGAAGATAACAGATGAAGATGGCGAATTAGAAAATATAATAAAAGTAAAATATTATTATAAAAAAGCAAGTGAAGAAATAAATAAACCAAGTATAGAAGGACTAACAACAATAACAAATATATACAATAATGGAGTACTTACATCAGTAGATACAAATGGAAGTTCAAACAATAACTCAAATGGAAATTCTTCAGGAAATAGTGGAAACTCAAATAATGGAAATTATACTTCAAATGACAATACAGGAGTAAATAACTATGAAAAAACACCAGGAACAGGAGATAAAATACTAATAGTAATAACAACAGTTTTAATACTAATAACAACAAACATAGTTTTATGGATATCACAAATAAGACGTAAAAATAAGAAGAACTTTATAAAATAATTTATAAAAGGCACATCACTTTAAAAGTGGTGTGCCTTTTATAGTAAATATATAAAGAATAAAATTTGAAAATTAAAGCAAATTATGTTATTATAATATATATTAAAAATAAAGAGGGATGTAGAGTGGCAAAAAACGAGAAAAAAGAAAAGAAATTTGAAGACTATTTTAAGATAGTAAAACACAAATTACCATATTGGGATGAACTTCCAGAAATTGATTTATATATGGATCAAGTAGTTGCTTTAATGGAAAAATATTTATCTTTTCATAAAGTAGATGAAGACACTAAAATAATTACAAACTCAATGATAAATAATTACGTAAAATTAGGAATTATGCCTGCACCAGTAAAGAAAAGATATTCAAGAGAGCATATAGCATACTTAATTATAATTTGTACATTAAAACAGTCATTACCAATATCAGATATAAAAGACTTAATAGAACTTAGAGTTAAAAGAAGTTCAATAGAAGAAACATTAAACTTTTTTAGTGATTTATATGACTCTGTTTTCAATACAGTTATAGCAATTGGAAAGAAATTTAGCTTAAAAAATGCTACAGATGATGAACTATTTTCAGACACAGCTCTATTTATGGCAATAGGATCAAGTGGTAGCAAATATATAGCTTCTCAAATATGTGATTTAAATAAAAAAAATAAAGAATAAAGAGGGTTTAAAGTATAAACCCTCTTATATTTGTAAGTTTAATTCAAATCTTTCTATAAAACCTATCCATTCACCTTTTTCATTTTTTACACCTTGCATATATACTCTTTGATTTCTAGAAGTTACACATACAAAAACTTCTTTTCCATTTTTCTTAATACCTTCAAATCCTTGTTTAATTTTTTCAATAGATTTTTCATTAGAATGACATTCAAACAAGCTTTTTCCAATTAAATCCTTGTAACCTCGTTCTTCATAATAATGATATTGTGCGTTTTTATTCATAAATCTTATAATATATTCATTATCCACAAAAACAATAGGATATGGATAACTATCTAAAATTCCTTTTAGCATTTCATTATCTTCCATAATTTTGTCCTCCACTAAAATATTACACTTATAGATATTAATACATTAATTTAAATTTTGCAAGTAAAATTGGAATTATTTATTAAAAGCTGGGAAAAATAATAAAATAATTGACTTAAACTTGCATATAATATATAATAGTATCGAAAACTAGATAAAAAGGTGGTAAACATGAAAAAAAAGAGAGACGAATACTTTTTTGAATACCCAGATTTTAATAATGTTAAAGAAATTGTATATGATTCTGTAAATAAATATCCAGACAATACAGCATTTATTTTAAAAAACAAAGTAAATAATGAGGTAACATATACAAATAAAACATTTAAAAACTTTTTAGAAGATGTTAATAATTTAGGAGCAGGACTATATAATTTAGGACTTCAAAATAAGAGAGTTGCTGTTATATCTAAAAATAGATATGAGTGGGCAGTAAGCTTTACCTCAATTTTACTAGGAAATATGGTAGCAGTTCCATTAGATAAGGGATTAACAGAAATAGAAATTGAAAACAGTATAAAAAGAACTAATCCAGAAGCAATAATATTTGATAATGGAATGGAAGAAGTTATTTCAAAAATAAAAGATAAAAAAGACATAAAAATTAAAGAGTATATTTGTATGGAAGAAAATGAAAAATATAACTCTATAAAAAGAATATCAGAAATTGGAAGAGAATTAAGATTAGCTGGAAATAAAGAATTTGAAAATGCTGAAATAGATTCAGAAAAAACAAGTGAATTATGCTTTACATCAGGAACAAGTAATACATCTAAAATTGTAGAGTTATCTCATAGAAATATAGCATTTGATATATCAGCAATGCATGCAACAGAAGACTTTAGAGAAACAGATGTTAACTTAGCATTTTTACCTTTTCATCACACATTTGGTTCAACAGGATTTTTGTATATATTAAGTTATGGAGCGGCAACAGCGTTTCCAGATGGATTAAGATATATATCACAAAACTTAAAAGAGTATGGAGTATCAGTATTTATAGGAGTACCACTTCTTATAGAGTCAATGTATAAAAAAATAGTAAAAGAAATAAAAAAACAAGGGAAAAGTAAAACAATTGCTGTAGCAAGAAAGTTAACAAATTTAGTTCCAAATCAGAAAAGAAAAATTTTTAAACCTATTATAGATCAGTTAGGTGGAAAACTAAGACTTATAATAAGTGGAGCAGCAGGTTTAGACAAAGATGTATGGAAAGCATTTAATGAAATGGGAATAAGAATAATACAAGGATATGGGCTAACCGAAGCAGCTCCAGTAGTAGCAGCAGAAAATATGAAATATGGAAAAAAAGGCTCTATAGGATTTCCACTAAAAGGTGTTGAAGTAAAGCTTTTTGATAAAAATAAATTAGGAATTGGTGAACTTGCTGTAAAAGGTCCAAATGTGATGAAAGGCTATTATCAAGATGAACAAGCAAACAAAGAAACATTTAGAGATGGATGGCTTTTAACAGGAGATTTGGCATATATAGATAAAGAAGGTTTTATATTTATATCAGGTAGAAAGAAAAATGTAATTGTACTTAAAAATGGCAAAAACATTTATCCAGAAGAATTAGAAAAATTAGTAAATAAAATTCCTTTAGTAAAAGAGTCTATGGTGTTTGGAATGCCAAAAGAAGGAGATGTAGTTTTATCTGTAAAACTTCAATATGATGAAGAATATATTAAGTCTAATTATCCAGAAGCAGATGAAAAAGAGATAAATAAAGTTTTATGGGATAAAATAAAAGAATTAAATAAAACTTTACCAACTTATAAATATATTAAAAACATGATTATAACAAAAGAAGATTTCATAAAAACAACTACAGCAAAAATAAAAAGATATGAAGAAATGAAAAAAATGAGCTATGCCTAGCAAAGAAATAGAAAAATGATATTGTAAACAGCAGAAGAATGATGTATACTACCGCTAACCTTTTTCAAGGAAATCTTGAAGAAAGGAGGCAAAATCAAATGACATCTTTTGATTTAATTTGGCGATTAATTATGTTATTGTTAAATAATAATGAAAGCCAAGAAGAAAACAAAGAATAATCTTTGAGACGGGACGACGACCCGTCTTTTCTTTTGAAAATAAAAAAGAGATATGCGACGAACATATCTCAAGCAAAATCAATTTGACATCATACGAATTTGCTAGCTAAATATATTATAGCTTATTTTATATTATATGTCAAATAAGTAAGTAGATATTCAAAAATATTTACTTTTTCTTAAAGTCCTTGAAAAGAAAATCTTTTGTGATAAAATATATATAGAAAAATTGGAGAGAATAAGATGACAAAAGTAATGTTTGTATGTTTAGGAAATATATGCCGTTCACCTATGGCAGAGTTTGTACTTAAAGATTTAGTAAGGAAACGAGATTTGGAAAGTGAATTTTATATAGCATCATCAGCAACAAGTTTTGAAGAAATAGGAAATGGAGTACATTATGGTACAGTAGAAAAATTAAAATCATTAAATATTCCTGTAGAAAATAGAGCTGCCACAAAATTAAAATCATCAGATTATGATAAATATGATTATATAATAGGAATGGAAAAAAGTAATATAATAAATATTATGAGAATAATAGGACAAGATCCAGAAAATAAAGTATATAGATTATTAGATTTTTCAGAAAATCCAAGAGATATAGCAGATCCTTGGTATACAGGAAACTTTGATAAAACATATGAAGATATATTAGAAGGCTGCAGAGCATTCTTAAAAAGAATAAATATATAAAATACTAATAGGAGAATAAATGAAGAAATTTTTTATATTTTTAATATTAATCATTTTAATACCAGTAGCAATAGTTGGAGGAATATTTACATATAAAGGATATTCTTTATATAAAGATGCAATAAACGAAACGAGTATTGAGAAAAAAATAGAAGAAATAAAAAGTGAAAAAGAACACTATACAAAATATGAAGAATTACCACAAGACTATATAAATGCAGTTGTAGCAGTTGAAGATAGAAGATATTTTTCACATAATGGAATTGATTTAATTTCAATTTCAAGAGCAATAATAAAAGATATACAAGAAAGAGAACTAGTTGAAGGTGGAAGTACAATAACTCAGCAGTTAGCTAAAAATACATACTTTACACAAAAGAAGGAATTTACAAGAAAAATAGCAGAAATTTTTATGGCATTTGAATATGAGAAAAAATGTAGTAAAGAAGAAATTTTTGAATTATATGTAAATACAATGTATTTTGGGGATGGCTATTATTCGGTTTATGATGCTACACATGGATATTTTGACAAGGAAATAGGGGACTTAAATTTGTATGAATGTACTTTACTAGCAGGAATTCCAAATGCACCTTCTGTATATTCTCCAACTAAAAATCCAGAACTTGCAAAACAAAGACAAGCTCAAGTTTTAAATAAAATGTTAAAGTATAAATATATTACACAAGAAGAGGCTGATAAAATTTTTAATAAAATGTAAATCAGAAAGAAGGTTAAAAACTTGGAAGATATAAAAAGTGATTTAACTAGTGTAAAAAGTGTATTAGATAACTTAGAAGAGGGATTAAAAAGTCAGAAAAAAAACTTAGAAGAATATGAAAATAGATTAGAATTATTAAAACATACAAAAGGCTTAGATATAGATTTATATGAATTATATAATTTAGAATATATAAAGTTTAGATACGGAAAAATGCCAAAAGAAAATTTTGGAAAGCTAGAAAATAGTATAAAAAGTTTGAATGCTATTTTATTAAAACTTGAAGAAGACGATTCAAAAAATATATGGGTTATGTGTTTGACTACAAAAGAACATAGTGCCAAAATAGATAGTTATTTAAATGTATACAGATTTGAGAGAGTATGGATTCCAGAGGAAATGTCTAGTAATCCAAAAACACTTTGGAACGAATATGATAAAAAAATTCAAGAAATAAAGTTTGATATTGAAAACAAAGAAACAGAATTAACTAGAATAAGAGATAGAGATGCAGAAGAACTTGTAGAATTGTATGCTGAAATAAATCTATATATAAAGATAAACAATGTAAAAAAATTTATGGCATATGATCAAAATGGATTATTTTATATAATAGGTTGGATACCAGCAAAGGAGCTTACAAAAATTTTACCTAAATTATCGAAAGAAAAAGACATAAAGTATGATATTAAAAATTATGATGAGGTAGCAGGTACGCCTCCAACAAAATTAAGAAACAATATTTTTGTAAGACCATTTGAAACAATAGTAAAAATGTATGGACTTCCAAACTATACCGAAATAGACCCAACAGCTTTTGTAGCAATAACGGCTTTCTTACTGTTTGGTTTTATGTTTGGAGATGTAGGACAAGGTATGGTGATATTTTTAATTGGTGTTATTATGGCAAAAAAGAAAATATCAATGGGAACAGTTTTCCAAGCTGGTGGTATAGCTTCCATGGTATTTGGCGTACTGTATGGTAGTGTTTTTGGAAAAGAAGATATTATACCAGCAATATTTATAAGTCCAATGGAAAATATTCAGACAATGCTTATTTATGGAATAGGAATAGGTGTAGTTTTAATAATAATATCAATGTTATTAAATATTAGAAACGGCATTAAAAACAAAGATAAAAGGAAGATATTTTTGGAAACTAATGGTATAGCAGGATTAATATTTTATATAACTGTTTTAATAGCTGGAATTTACTTTTTATTAAAAGGTAAGATGATAGCTTCAATTGGAGTTTTAAGTATTTTTGTAATAGTTCCATTAATTGCAATAATGTTTAAAGATTCAATTTCAAAAGTAGTTTTTAAAGAAGATAAAAAAGAAAAGAGTTCATTAGTTGAAAAAATATTTGAAGTAATAGAAATTTTATTATCATTTGTAAGTAATACGATTTCATTTGTAAGAATAGCAGCTTTTGCAATAAATCATGTTGGATTATGTATGGCAATATATATATTATCAAATATGATGTCAGGGACAGGAAGTTTAGTTGTTTCTATAATAGGAAATATTATTGTAATAGTTTTAGAAGGTCTTATTGTAGGAATTCAAGTATTAAGACTTGAATATTATGAATTATTTAGTAGATTTTATACAGGTAATGGTAGAGAATATAAACCATTAAAAGAGAAAATCTAAAAGAAAAATGTTTATTGAGTAAAAATAGTAAATTTAAAAAGGAGACAAAAGAAAATGCAAAGAAAAATTTTAGTATTAGTTTTAGGAATAGTAATGTTAATTGGTATATTTTCTACAGCAAGTTTAGCCACAACAAGAAATAATGGATTAACAGAAGAAAAAGTGCAAACAATGGTAGATGAAAAAGTTCAAAGTGCAGTATCAGGAGCAGTATCAGAAATGCAGGCTAATATAGAAGCTAAAAATAGTCAAAATGAGGAAAAAAGCGAAGAAGAAAATAAGCAAAATGGATTAGGAATGATAGCAGCAGCCATAGCAACAGGACTTGCTTGTATAGGTTCTGGTATAGCAGTTGCAATAGTTGCCTCAAGTGCTGTAGGAGCAATAAGCGAAAACCCAAGTTTGCTTGGAAAAACAATAATATTTGCAGGTTTAGCAGAAGGTATAGCAATATATGGTTTGATTATTTCTATTATGATATTAAATAAAATTTAATGTCCAATTGGGGACGTTTGTTATTGGACATTTTTGTCCAATTAGGGACAGATGTTGTTCCTATTAAATATAAAAAGGAAATATTATTATGAGAATGGTAAGTGTTAGTAAAGACAATGATATTGCAGTTGGATTAAGACTTGCAGGAATTCAGAGTTTTTTTATAAAAGAAGATAACGAAATAAAAGAAAAAATTAAAGAATTGGCTAAAGATGAAAATGTTGGAATTATAAATGTTACAGAAGAAGTTTATGAAATAGCAATAAAAGAACTTAAGGAAATTGAGGAAAATCAAGAATTGCCACTTATTGTAAAAATTCCTAATTCAAATTAATATGGTTTATAGATACTCCAAGTAAAAATCTAAATATATTATATAAGGAAATGATTAAAATAGAAAAAATAGATAAAATAAGAAAAAGTTGTTTAGAAACTGCGAAAAAGGAATTAGCTGTTTTAAGAGAAGAAAATGAAACTTATGCAAATAAAAAAATTTCAGAAATGATTGAAGAATATCAAGATATATTAAGTATTAAATACAAAAATGAATTAAATAAACTCGAAAGAGAGTACAATAGAAATTTATTTGATTATGAAATGAAAGAAAATGTGAGCTTAAATAAGATAAAATCTAAATTATTTGATAATATAAAGTCTGAAGTAACAGCAGATTTAAAAGAACTTACAGATTCTAAAGAGTATAAAAATTATTTAATTAAAAATATAGAAGAAACTTTAAAAGTTACTGAAAAAGGGATACTTTATATAACAGAAAAAGATTTTAAAAAATATAAAGATGAGCTAGAAAGAAAGTTTAATATAAAAATTGATAAAATAAATGATAGTAATATTGGTGGTTGTAAGATTATAAACAATAAAATATCAATAGATAATACAATAAAAAATAGTATAGAAGAAAAGTTAAGTGAAGTAAAATTCTAAAGAGGTGAAAAGATTGCAAAAGAAATTTATAATTTCTATAAATGGACCAGTAATAGAAGCAGAGGGCGAAGGAGATTTTGCTATGCACGATATGGTTCAAGTAGGACAATATAAAATAATTGGAGAGGTTATAAAATTAAATAAAAATATAGCAACAATTCAGGTTTATGAAGATACAAATGGAATTAAAATAGGTGAGGAAGTAATTGGTACAGAAGCTCCTCTTTCAATTACATTAGGACCAGGAATTGTAGGAAATGTATTTGATGGTATTGAAAGACCTCTAGCAAAGCTACAAGAAGAAACGGGAGAATTTCTAGTTAAAGGTTGTAATCTTGATGCAATAGATACTAATAAAAAATGGGAATTTATTCCAAAGGTTAAGATAGGTGATACTGCTAGTCTAAATACAATTTTAGGAGAAGTACAAGAAACAGAAGTAATAAAAAATAAAATAATGAATCCATATGATATTGAAGGAACTATAACATATATAGCAGAAAACGGAGAGTATATTGCAAAAGATATTATTGCTAAAATAAAAACAGATGAAAAAGAATTTGAAATAACAATGGTACAAAAATGGCCAGTAAGAAAACAAAGACCATATAAAGAGAGAATATCAGCCAATATTCCACTAGTAACTGGTCAAAGAATTATTGATACAATGTTTCCAATAGCTAAAGGTGGTACAGCAATGATACCTGGAGGTTTTGGAACAGGAAAAACAATGCTTCAACATCAAATAGCAAAATGGTCAGATGCAGATATTATTGTTTATATTGGATGTGGTGAAAGAGGCAATGAGATGACAGAAGTTTTGGAAGATTTTCCAAAATTGATAGATCCCAAAACTAATAAGCCACTAATGGAGAGAACAATTTTAATAGCAAATACATCTAATATGCCAGTAGCTGCTAGAGAAATGTCAATATATACAGGAATTACAATTGCGGAATATTACAGAGATATGGGATACAATGTAGCAATAATGGCAGATTCAACATCAAGATGGGCAGAGGCTCTAAGAGAAATATCTGGAAGATTGGAAGAAATGCCAGCAGAAGAAGGGTATCCATCATATTTACCGTCTAGATTATCACAAGTATATGGAAGAGCAGGAATGATAAAAAGCTTTAATGACGAAATTGGTTCAGTTAGTATGATAGGAGCAGTTTCGCCTCAGGGTTCTGATTTTTCAGAACCAGTAACTCAAAATACAAAAAGGTTTGTACATGTATTTTGGGGATTAGATAGAGACTTAGCATATTCAAGACATTATCCAGCAGTAAATTGGAAAATAAGTTATAGTGAGTATATAGATAGGCTTCAAGACTGGTATGAAGAAAATGTAGATGAAGAATTTTCAGAAAACAGACTAGAAATAGTAAAGTTATTACAAGAAGAAAATGAACTTCAAGAGATAGCAAAAGTAGTAGGGCAGGATGTTTTGTCAGACAGCAAAAAGTTAGTTTTAGAAACTTGTAGAGCAATACGTTTAGGATTTTTGCAACAAAGTGCAATGAATGAAATAGATACGTATGTGCCAATAGAAAAACAGTACAAAATGATGAAATCAATATTAAAAGCATATCAAATGATTTTAAGACTAATAGAAAGAGGAGTTCCTATATCAAAAATAAAGGAATTAGGAATATTTGAAGAATATATAAAATTGAAATTTAACATAAGAAATGATGAGTTAGCTAAATTTGATGAATTTGATAAACAAGTAGTAGAAAAGCTAAAATTAGTTGCAGAGCAATATAAAGAACATATGTGACCAATTGGGGACGTTTGTAATAGGACATTTTTGTCCACTTTTATACATATGTTACTTTTTAGAATATCTTAAATATATAATAAAATTTATCCAAAATCTCGGCAATACTTCGTTTTCACTAAAATTGTAATATTTTCAAAGCACAGCACCCTCAAGGATAAAATTGAGATTCCCTATACTTTGAAAAAACAATTTTAAGTTAAAACTACAGATGCATTCGATTTTTTCTAAATTTTATTATATATTTAAGATAATGTTAAAATAAACTAGTGTAATAAAGTGGACAAAAATGTCCTATTACAAACGTCCCCAATGGGACAGAGAGGAGATAAATATTGAAGACACAGTATTTAGGTCTTGAACATATAAATGGACCATTAGTGTATTTGAAAACACCAGATAATATTTCATATAATGAACAGGTTCAGCTTATTTTAAAATCTGGTGAAAAACGTATAGGTAATGTTATTATATTAAATAAAGATATTACTGTAATACAAGTTTATGAAGGTACTGATGGAATAAATATTGATGGGGTAAAAACACAGCTTAATGGTAAACCACTGCAAGTAAAACTTTCTAGAGAAATGTTAGGAAGAGTTTTTAATGGTGTGGGTAATTCAATAGATGAACTAGGAGAAATGAATAGTTATATTGAAAGAGATATAAATGGAATTCCTATGAATCCAATTTCAAGAAAATATCCTAGAAATTATATAGAAACAGGGATATCTGCGATAGATGGTCTTATGACTTTAATTAGAGGACAAAAACTACCAATATTTTCTGGAAGTGGTATAAATCATAATGATTTAACAGAACAGATTATTAGGCAAGCTAATATAAAAGATGATGATAATTTTGCAATAGTATTTGGACTTATGGGAGCTGAATATGAGACAGCAGAGTTTTTTAAAAAAAATTTTCAAGAAAATGGTGTTTTGTCTAAAGTAGTGACATTTCAGAATTTATCAAATGACCCAGCTATTGAAAGAATTTTAACGCCTAAAGTAGCACTTACTTGTGCTGAATATTTAGCTTTTGATTTAAATATGCAAGTATTGGTAATTTTAACAGATATGACAGCATATGCAGAATCATTAAGAGAAGTTTCAACATTAAAAGGAGAAATACCAAGCAGAAAAGGATATCCGGGATATTTATATAGTGATTTAGCTTCTATATATGAAAGAGCGGGAATGTTAAAAGATAAGAAAGGTTCTATTACTCAAATACCAATTCTCACAATGCCAAATGATGATATCTCTCATCCCATACCAGATTTAACAGGATATATTACAGAAGGACAAATTGTTTTAAATAGAGAATTGTATCAAAAAGGAATAACACCACCAATAAACATATTGGATTCACTATCAAGACTTATGAAAGATGGGATTGGAGCAGAGTATACAAGAGAAGATCATAGAAAAATTTCAGACCAATTATTTTCATCATATTCAAGAGTACAAGATGCAAGAGCGTTAGCTAAAGTTTTAGGAGAAGCAGATTTATCTGAGACAGATAAAAAATATTTAGAATTTGGAGATGCATTTGAAAGCAGATTTATAAATCAGGGGAGATTTGAAAACAGGACAATAAACGAAACTTTAGATATAGCTTTAGATGTTTTAAAAATATTGCCTCCAGAAGAATTAGACAAAATGTAGAGTGTGTATAAAAAGTTAATTAAAGGATAGGTTATGAATTATTTACCAACAAAGACTAATTTAATAAAACTCCGGAGAGACCTTAAGAATTACTAAACAAGGACAAGAACTTTTAGAAAGAAAGAAACTTATTTTATCCAGAGAATTTGAAAAATATGTGGAAAAAAGCAAGGAAATAAAAAAAGAAGTTTCAGATTTAATGGAGATAGGAAAAGAATTAATTAGAAATGCAAATATAGATATAGGATTAGATAATTTAATAAATATTTCTTATGGTGTAAAAATTGATGATTATATTGATATAAAGAATGTTACTCTTATGGGAACGGAAATTCCATCAGCAGTTCATAAACAAGAAATTATAAAAAGAAATTATGGTTTTTATAATACTAGTAATACAGTTGATGAAGCATTATTTATTTTTAATAAAATTCAAGAGAAATTAATTGAACTTGCAATTATAGAAAATACAATACTTAGATTAGAAAAAAGTATAGAAAAAGTTCGTACACGTTCAAATGCTTTGCAAAATATTGTTATTCCAGAAAATGAAAAACAACTAAAAGATATTGCAGATAAGCTAGATGAACGTGATAGAGAAGAATTTGCTAGACTTAAAGTTGTGAAGAAAAAAATAGAGTAAATGAATATAAAAAGAATGATTGCATAAAATATATTTATATGTTATAATAATTATAGTTTAAGCAAGTCGAATGCAGTCGAGTTGCCTGAGATATGTTGACCGCATATCTCTTTTTTGTATATAAATAAAAAGATGGCTGACCTTTGCCACCTTTGGTATTTCTACCTTTCTTTCTAGATTTCCTCTTGAAAAAAAGGATAGGCGTATTTATATATCGATATAAATAGATTGTCTATATTATTTTTTGAATTTCAACTTTTTCTAATTCAGAAGTACAATGAGCACATCTAGTTGCTTTATAATTTATTTCACTATAACAAAAAGGACAAATTTTAACAGTTGGCTCTGTAATAATTTGTTCTTTTTTTGTTTTTCCTAATTTTTTAGAAAGTTTTTCAGCATGTCCTAAGCTAATAGCTTCCATTTTTTTATTAAATTTATTTAAATATGTAATAGCTAAAAATATAGAAAAAGCTATAATTAAAAAGTTTACAATAGCTGTAATAAAATTTCCATATTTAATAGAAGTACTTCCAACAGTAAAAACCATATCTGAAAAGTTTACTTTTCCAGTAATAATAGAAACTGCAGGCATGATAATATCTGAAACTAGTGAATTAATAATAGATTGAAATGCACCACCTATCACAACGCCAACAGCTAAATCTACAATATTTCCTCGAGTCGCGAACTCTTTAAATTCTTTTAACATAAAAAAATCTCCTTTAAAATTATATAATAAAATAATTTAGATGAAATATATAATACTTAATTTGAAATGTCAACAAATAAATTATTCAGAATATTAAAATACTAATCCCCTAATAATTAATTCATTTTTGTAATATAAATTTTAGATTTTAACAATAAAGTAATTAAAAAGATAAAAAAGATAAAAAGTTAAGTGCGTAAGAAATATACAAAAATAGAGGCAACATATCAAGATAAAATAACAGAATACGAAGATAAAAACATAACAGGATATAAACTAGAAAAAACAGAAAATATGCCATTACAAATAACAGAAGTAGAAGAAAATAATATAGTAAAAGTATATTATGTAAAAGATAAATTTAATTATGCAGTAGAGTACTATTATGATGGACAAAAAGACGAAAGTAAAACAGAAATACTAGAAGCGACATATCAAGATAAAATAACAGAATACGAAGATAAAAACATAACAGGATATAAACTAGAAAAAGTAGAAAATACTCCATTAACAATAACAGAAGTAGTGGAAAATAATATAATAAAAGTGTACTATATAAAAGATAAATTTAATTACACAGTAAATTATTATTATGACGGAGAAAAAGATGAAAGTGCGACAAGTACTTATACAGCAACATATAAAGACATAATAAATACATATGAAGACAAGACAAAAGATGGGTATAGACTAGATAGAGTAGAAAATATGCCATTAGAAGTAAGTGAATTAGCATAAGAAAATGTAATAGATGTATATTATGTAAGAAAAGATGCAAAAGTTAGAGTAAAATATGTGGACAAGTATAATGGAGAAGAAATTCTAGATGCAACAATAAAAAACGGAAAAGTATTTGACGAGTTTGATGTAAGTAGTGATGTAAAAGAAGTAGAAGGATATACATTAGTAGAAAGTCCAGAAATAATGACAGGAACTTTTGCAGAAGAAGAGCAAGAAAAAGTATATTATTATGCACGAAATACAAAAGTAATAGTAAAATACTTAGAAAAAGATGAAGAAGCCCAAAGTTTAGCAGAAGAGACAATAATAGAAGGATATGAAGGAAAAGAATATACTTCAGAGCAAAAAGAAATAGAAAACTATACATTTGTAGAAAGTACAAATAAAACACAAGGTACAATGACAAGAGAAGAGTTAGAAGTGGTATATTATTACTTACAAAATACAAAAGTAACAGTAAATTACATAGATAAAAATACAGAAGAAAAACTAGAAGTTATTACAAAAGAAGGACTAGTTGGAGATACATATACAGCAGTAGCAAAAGACATTGAAGAGTATGTATTAGTAGAAAGACCAGAAAAAGAAACAGTAGAAATGGCAAAAGAAGAAATAGTTCTAAATTATTACTATGTACATATATCAAGTGGAGTAATAGAAAAACATATAGATATAAATACAAATGAAGTATTAGAAACACAGTTATATGAAGGAAACGAAGGAGACGAATACAAAACAAATACAAAAGAATTTGAAGGATATGACATAGTAGAAGAGAAGTTACCAGAAAATGCAGAAGGAACAATGGAAGTAAGTATAGAAGAAGACGGAACAATAAATACAAGAACAAAAGTAACATACTATTATGCAAAAGAATCAGCAGGAGTAAAAGAAGAACATATAGATA
>CATJZH010000059.1 GCA_949746285.1 uncultured Clostridia bacterium | reverse complement strand
GATATAATCAAAGAAAAAGAACAAAAAGATCCATTAGAAGTATTTGAAGCAGCATTAGAAAACATAATGCCAGTTCTTGAAGTAAAAGCTAGAAGAGTTGGTGGAGCAACATACCAAGTACCATTAGAAATTAGACCAGAAAGAAGACAAACTTTAGGTTTAAGATGGTTAGTAGCATATGCTAGAAAAAGACATGAAAAAACAATGGCTGAAAAATTAGCTGGAGAAATAGTAGATGCTATAAACGGAAATGGTGGAGCTTTCAAGAAGAAAGAAGATACACATAGAATGGCCGAAGCTAATAAAGCTTTTGCACATTATAAATGGTAGAATTGAAATTTAATAAATAATATAGGCACATATAAAAGTCTTTCTCGTTGGCGTAGCTTCGAAAATTTTAGAATAAAATTTTTGAAGTACGAATGAGGAGCACAGTATGTGTGACGAATAGGAGGAAAAAGAAGTGGCTGGAAGAGATTACCCATTAGAAAGAACAAGAAATATAGGAATAATGGCTCACATAGATGCTGGTAAAACAACAACTACTGAAAGAATTCTATTTTATACAGGAAAAACTCATAAAATAGGAGAAGTTCATGATGGTGGAGCAACAATGGACTGGATGGCTCAAGAACAAGAAAGAGGTATAACAATTACTTCTGCATGTACAACATGTTTTTGGGATAATAATAGAATAAATATTATAGATACACCAGGACACGTTGACTTTACAGTTGAAGTTCAAAGATCTTTAAAAGTATTAGATGGTGCTGTAACAGTTTTAGCAGCTAAAGGTGGAGTTCAACCACAAACAGAAACAGTTTGGAGACAAGCAGATAAATACCAAGTTCCAAGAATGGCATATGTAAACAAAATGGATATTACTGGAGCAGACTTCTATGGTTGTGTTGAACAAATGAAAGAAAGATTAGGATGTCATCCAGTACCAATACAATTACCAATAGGAAGTGAAGATAATTTCTTAGGTATAGTAGACTTAATCAAAATGAGAGCATTTGTTCATAAAGACGACTTAGGAAAAGAAATAGAAGAACAAGATATTCCAG
>CATJZH010000058.1 GCA_949746285.1 uncultured Clostridia bacterium | reverse complement strand
TATTTTTCCCATCTTCCATATATACCACAAGGTAATACTAAACTTGAATTCTTCATTGGAAGCCCAATTTCTCCTGATGAAAGTTTTCCTTTTTTCATTTTTAATTTTAAATTTAATATATTTTCTAATACTTTGGCTGATATTCCTGTTGTATAAGAATTTATTAAAAAGAATAATGGATCATCAGATAATACTTTTGAACATAATTCAACTAAATCTGATATATTGTTTTCAAAATGCCATACTTCACCATTTTTTCCTCTTCCATATGAAGGCGGATCCATTATAATTGCATCATATTTGTTTCCTCTTCTTATTTCTCTTTGTACAAATTTGGTAACGTCATCTATAATAAATCTAACTGGTCTATCTTTAAGTCCTGAAGAAACAATGTTTTCTTTAGCCCAAGATACCATTCCTTTTGAACTATCTACATGACATACTTTTGCTCCTGCATAACTACAAGCAACTGTTGCTCCTCCTGTATATGCAAATAAATTTAATACATTTATTTCCTTTTTTGAAGATTTTATTTTATTTATCATCCACTCCCAATTAACAGCTTGTTCTGGAAATAGTCCTGTATGCTTAAATCCCATAGGCTTTATATTAAAAGTTAATTCTTTATAATGAACTTGCCAACTTTCTGGAATTTTCTTCTTATATTGCCAAGCTCCTCCTCCTGTATTACTTCTACTATATCTTGCATACGATTTATTCCATTCTTTTGGATATGTTTTTTCTTTCCATATTATTTGTGGATCTGGCCTTGTTAAAATAATTTCTCCCCATCTTTCTAGCTTTTCACCATTTGACATATCTATTATTTCATAATCTTCCCAATTTCTTTCTATTTCCATTATACTTTCCTTTTCACTATTTTCCTAATTATTATACTATACTTATTATAAAAAAGACAAGTGCTACAAGGCGAATTTATTCCTCCTTATAGCACTATTATTAATGGTTTTTCTTACAACTTCATAGCATAATCTAACAACATAGAGTTCTGTTTTTCTATAATGCTTTTTAAATCTCCCATTATAGTAGTGTTTAAAGTCTCTTTTATTTTAGATACAAAATTCTCTAAAAGAACTCTATTCATACATAACTCCATATAATCGATTGAAGCTGAAACTCGCCTAATTGCATTTTCTTTGGCATCTCTTGCATAGCTTTCTTCTGTTGGAAGTTTCTGGTACAATTTTTCTTTTGATACCCTTTCTCCCTTTTTTTCAAACACAATTGTAACCTGCGATATAGCCTTGGCATACTCTGTTTGCAGCAACTCGTTTACTTCCTTAGAATTTAAAAATATTCTAATTGTATTTAAAATCCCAAATTTCTCCAATTGCTCTTCAGATTTTTTCAATGCTGTTCTCGCTATTTCAGCTACATTATCCTCATTCCGTTTCATGTTCATAAAACCATCCTTTCTATCTTTTGTCTTTGTATATTATAATAGCTTTCTAAGCTTATGTCAACTTTTATATAAAACTTAACACCATAACAAAACTATATAATAAATATCCCAATATAATAAAACTAATTGTAGTAACTCCAATTAGTACTCCTAAAAAAACTTTTTTCATAAAATTATTCCCTCTTTCGTAAAATTTATTTTTGCCTAACTTTGGCCATTATACTAATATATATTCACAAATTTTATTATTATGACTAGAATTTATTCATATATTAAGTTATTTATAAACTTTAGTTGCTACCTTACCATTTTTGTGCTATAATATTTACATAACTTTGTAACATTTTATAAGAAAGAGAGGAAAAAAAATGGCAAAAATTAAGTATTCTCAAAAAGACTCTGATGTAAACAATCAAGTAATTATCCGGTCAGTAACTCCACTCCCTACCACCGACATTCCACTGCACGTGTGCAACTGCAAAGGTGGATGCAAGGACGGCGGTAAGTGCTGTGGAAAGCACTCTCACAACAAATAGATTTTTGTCAAAGGAGCCATGTTAGTATGCTAGCATGGCTCCTCTCTTTTTATAATTCTTTTTTTATTTTTTCTGCTAAAGTAGTATTTATTCCTTTAACACTAGCTATTTCTTCTACAGTAGCTTCTTTTATTTTTTTCACACTGCCGAATTTTTTTAACAATTCAGTTCTCTTCTTCTCGCCTATTCCATCTATATAATCTAATTTTGATTTTGTCATCTCCCTATCACGCACTTTTCTATGATATTCAATAGCTGTTTTATGAACTTCATCTTGCAAATTTGTTATAAAATTAAATAAATTTTCAGAAATTTGAAATTCTTCTCTATTTTCATTTATTAAAGCTCTTGTAGAATGTTTATCATCTTTAACCATTCCAAAAACTGGTAATTCTATTCCTACCTCATTCATTGCATTTTTAATTGCTCTTATTTGAGTAATTCCACCATCTGCTAAAATTAAATCTGGTAAAACTCCAAATCCGCCTTTCGGATTTTCTATAGAATGTTTTAATCTTCTAGTTACAACTTCTTGCATACATCTTGGGTCATCTTGTCCATAAACTGTTTTTATTTTAAATCTTCGCGATAAATTTCTTTTTATTACACCATTTTGAGCAACACACATTCCAGCAACAATAAAAGTTCCAGAAATATTTGATATGTCAAAACTTTCAATTTTTAGTGGTAATGAATCTAATTCTAGAACATCTCTTAATTCTGTTAATATCTCTGTTTTATCTTTCAATTTGTTTTCTAAAGTTATTTTACTATTAAGTTCAGCCATTTCAACAAACCTTAACTTTTCGCCCTTTTGAGGATTCTTTATTTCTACTTTTCTATTTCCTTTGTTTGAAAGCCATTTTTCCAAAAGTTCTTTTTCTTCTAACTGATACCTAATCATAATTTTACTTGGAAAATCTTTTTTGTCCATATAGTATTGTTTTATAAAACCAGAAACAATTTCTTCTTCATTCATATCTTTTAATTCATCAAAAAAGTAATGTTCTCTTCCTATCATTTTACTATTTCTAATAAAAAACATTTCTATACAAACTGTAACATCATTTTTGTATAGCCCAATAACATCAATATTATTTTCAGAAATATTAGATACTTTTTGCTTTTCTGAAACTCTTTCTATTGCAAAAATTCTATCTCTCAATTCTGCTGCTTTTTCAAATTCCATTTTCTCAGATAATTCATTCATTTCAGATTCTAAAGATTTTACAATACTATCTACTTTTCCATCTAATAACATATCTATCTGATCTATTTGTTTTCTATAATCTTCTTTAGAAATATATCCTTGGCAAGGTGCAGGACATTTTTTTATATGATAATTTAAACAAGCTCTGTCTTGATTTCTAAAATTTTTGCATTGTCTTATTTTAAACTTTTCTTTTATAAAACTTACCATTTCTTTTGCAGCAGATACATTTGGATATGGTCCAAAATATTTTGCACCATCGTTTTGTAATCTTCTAGTCATAAATACACCTGGATAATCTGACTTAATATCTATTTTTATATATGGATAAGTTTTATCATCTTTAAGCAATACATTAAATTTAGGTCTATATTTTTTTATTAAATTGCATTCAAGAATTAATGCCTCATCTTCACTTCCAACAACAATATATTCAAAATAATCAATTAAAGAAACCATTTTTTCTATTCTAGGTGTTTTATTATTTTTCCTAAAATACTGTCTAACTCTATTTTTTAAAACAACTGCTTTTCCAACATATATTATATTGTCGTCTTTATCATGCATTAAATAAACACCTGGTTTTTCAGGAAGTTTTTTTAATTCTTCTTCAATATTAAACATATCTTTTCTCCAAACTTATTCTATATATCCAACATAAGGTATATTTCTACCCTTTTCATCAACATCAAATCCATATCCAACCACGAACTTATTTGGAATCTCAAAGCAAACATAATCTATATTTACATCTACTTTTCTTCTTTCTTTTTTATCCATAAGAACAGCTATTTTTAAACTTTTAGGATTTTTAGAAATCAAATATTCCTTTAAAAATTTTAATGTATAACCTGAATCAACTATATCTTCTACTATTAAAACATCTTTTCCTTCTATGTTAGAATCTAAATCTTTTTTTACCCTAATATCTCCTGTACTTTCTGTTCCAGAATAACTAGATACTTGCATTGTTTCTAAAACTATTGGTGTACTCATCTTTTTTACTAAGTCAACTGTAAAAAAGATTGCACCTTTTAAAATTGAAATTACTATAACTTCCTTTCCTTTATAATCTTCATCTATTTTTTTAGCAATTTCTTTTATTTTTTCTTGTAACTGTTCTTCTCTATACATTACTTTCAATTTTTTATTTAAATCTTTCATACCTTTTACCTCTATCTTTAAAGGAATTTTAAAAGAATTATAACATTTTAATTTTTTATTTACAAGCAACTTGTTCACAAAAAATTCATTTGACATTTTGAAAAGTTTCTCATATTATATATTAAAATAGGTAATTAGAAAATTTTATAATCTAATTTAGCAAAGCAAAACTTAGAAAGGAGTTTATACATAAACAAAGGTTAGCGCCAGAACTATATTTTAGTTGACGAGGTCTAGAGTTATCGAAAATTCGGCGGATGCTCTAGTGGTACAATTACTACCATAGATTAAATCAAAAAATAACAGTAATGTTATAACAGAAATTTAATCAGTAATTTTTTGCTTGCTACCTATGTATAAAACTATATATTAGTTTTATAAGAAAGGTGGTTTTTATGTGTGGAATAGTTGGTTATATAGGAGAAAAAAAAGCAAAACCTATATTAATTAACGGTCTTTTAAGACTTGAATATAGAGGTTATGATTCAGCAGGAATCTCTACAATTGAAAAAAGTGGTATAAAAACAATAAAAAATAAAGGTCGTGTTGCTGAACTCGAAAATTCTGATGAAATAAATAAATTAAATGGAACAATTGGAATTGGTCATACTAGATGGGCAACTCATGGTAAACCTTCTACTACAAATTCTCATCCTCATATGGATAATTCAAATACATTTTCTGTTGTTCATAATGGAATTATTGAAAATTATGCAGGTCTAAAAGAATTTTTAAAAAGTCGTAAATATACTTTTTTATCTGATACAGATACAGAAGTTATTCCAAATTTAATACATTTTAATTATCAAAATTCAGAAGAAAAAGGAAAAAAACGTTTACTTGAAGCTGTAACAAATACTTCAAAAATGTTAAAAGGAAGTTTTGCTATAGAAATTTTATGTTCAGATTTTCCTGATAATATGGTAGTTGTTCGTAAAGATAGTCCTTTAGTAATTGGAAAAGGAGTTAATGAAAATTACATTAGTTCAGACATTCCAGCAATATTATCTTTTACAAAAGATTTTTATCTTTTAAATGATAATGAATTTGCTTTCATATCTAGAGATCAAATAGAATTTTATGATGAAGATATGAACATTATAAAAAAAGAAGCTAGAAATATTACATGGGATGCTGGAGCTGCTGAAAAAGGTGGTTATCCTGATTTCATGTTTAAAGAAATAAATGAACAACCAAAATCTGTTAGAGAAACAATTGGTGCTAGAATAACACAAAATTCTAAATCATCAATTCCAGATTTAAAATTAGATAAAGAATATTTAAAAACAATAAATAAAATATTTATTGTAGCTTGTGGTACTGCTATGTATGCAGGTATGGCTGGAAAAACTATTTTAGAAAGTTTATGCGAAATACCTGTTGAAGTAGAAGCTGCTTCAGAATTTAGATATAGAAATCCAATTGTAAACGAAAAAACTTTATGCATTTTTATTACACAATCTGGTGAAACAGCCGATACAATTGCTGCTTTAAAACTTGCAAAATCAAAAAATGCAAAAACACTTGCTATATCAAATGTAATAGGTGCTTCTATTTCTCGTGAAGCAGATTATACAATTTATACTCATGCGGGACCTGAAATAGCTGTTGCTTCTACAAAGGCATATACTTCACAAATTGTGCTACTTGCTATTATTGCAATTAATTTTGCTGAAAAATTAGAAATTAATCAAGAAAAAGTTAATGAATTAAAAAGCGATATACTACTTCTTCCTTCTCAGTTAGAAGAAGTTCTAAAAAATACTGAAAGAATTAAATCTTTTGCTCAAAGAATTTATAAAGAAAAAGATGTATTTTTCATTGGTAGAGGAATTGACTATACTGTTGCTTTAGAAGGTTCTTTAAAATTAAAAGAAATCTCTTACATTCATTCAGAAGCTTATCCTTCTGGAGAACTAAAACATGGTCCAATTGCTTTAATTGAAAATGATGTTACAATAATCTCAATACTTACTAATAGACTTTTAGTAGAAAAATCTATTAGTAATATTCAAGAAGTTGTTACAAGAGGAGCTAAAACTTTTATTATTACAAACCAAGAATTAAATCATAATTTTGATGAGGTTATAACTATTCCTAAAACAAACCCTTTAATTTCACCTATACTTTCTGTTGTTCCTCTTCAAATTTTAGCATACTACATTTCAAAAGAAAAAGGATTAGATGTTGATAAACCTAGAAACCTTGCAAAATCTGTAACAGTAGAATAAAATATAAAAGCCATATAGAGCAATTAATCTATATGGCTTTTATTATATTCAAGTTTTTCTTTTTTGCCTGTTTAATAAGATAATTATACTTTGACTCTTCAGCTTTTATTTGATAAGTATAATAATCTATTAAATCACTATCTGCAAATTGTAAATTATTATACATATTGCCTAATGTATTTTTTACAATTTGAATATTATTTAAAAGTTCTTTATCCTTTTCACATTCTGTCATTTCAGCTATTTGAAATTCTTTAACAAATTCACTATACATATATACTCTTCCTTATCTAAATTATTTATAAAATAAATTATTTACAAATATTTATTATTATACAATATATATATATGTAAAATTTTAGAATTTATTCACATTTTATAGAAATTTTTCTAATTCTTCCCAAACGTTATCTATATAAATCTTTCTTTCTGCAGAAAATGGTAGTATTGTACTAAAAGAAATTCCAAGAGTTTGTTTTATTCTCTCTACTTCTACATCTACTTTAGTTATAGCTATTTTATCTGCTTTATTTGTTAAAACAATAAATGGTAAATTAGTTCTTAAAATATAATCATACATTAGCATATCATCTTCTGTTGGTTTATGTCTTATATCTAATAATAAAACTATTAGTCTTACATTTTTTCCCTGCTCAAGATATTCCTCAATATATCTGCCAGATATAACTTTTTCTTTTTTAGACATTTTACTAAAACCATATCCTGGTAAATCAACAAAATAAAATTTATCATCTATATTGTAAAAATTTATTTGCCTTGTTTTCCCTGGTGTATTACTTGTTCTAGCTAAGTTCTTTCTATTTATCATTGTATTTACAAAAGAAGATTTTCCTACATTAGATTTTCCAACTAAAACAATTTCTGGTAAATTTCCTTTTGGATATTGTTTTTTACTTACTGCAGATATTTCAAATCTTGGATTTTTTACTATCATAATTTCTCCACTCTTATTTTCTTTTTATTACTTGAGTTCCACCCATATATGGCCATAAAACTTCTGGAACTTTTACTGTTCCATCTGCCATATAATTGTTTTCTAAAACTGCAATTAATCCTCTAGGGCTTGCTACAACTGTATTATTTAATGTTGCCACTAAATAATTTCCTGCTTCTCCTTTAGCTCTAATACTTAATCTTCTTGATTGAGCATCTCCTAGAGTAGAACAACTACCTACTTCAAAATATTTTTGTTGTCTAGGGCTCCATGCTTCAACATCACAAGATTTTACTTTTAAATCAGCTAAATCTCCACTACAACATTCTAATGTTCTTACAGGTACATCTAAGCTTCTAAAAAATTCTACTGTATAACTCCACATTTTATTATACCAATCCATTTGTTCCTCTGGTTTACAAAGAACTATCATTTCTTGTTTTTCAAATTGATGAACTCTATATAACCCTCTCTCTTCTAATCCATGTGAACCAACTTCTTTTCTAAAACATGGAGAATATCCTGTTATAGCTATAGGTAATTCTTCTTCTTTTACTATTTGTCCTTTAAATTTTCCTATCATAGAATGTTCGCTTGTACCTATTAAATATAAATCTTCACCTTCAATTTTATACATCATTGCTTCTAATTCTTCAAAACTCATAACTCCATTTACAACATCACTTCTAATCATAAATGGTGGTATACAATAAGTAAATCCTTTATTTATCATAAAGTCTCTAGCATATGCTATCATTGCTTCATGAAGTCTTGCTATATCTCCTAATAAATAGTAAAATCCATTTCCACTTGTTCGTCCTGCACTTTCTTTGTCTAATCCATTAAAAGCTTCTATTATATCTGCATGATATGGTATTTCATAATCTGGAACAACTGGATCTCCAAACTTTTCATTTTCTACATTTTCTGTATCATCTTTTCCTATTGGAACTGAAGCATCCATTATATTAGGAATTTTCATCATTCTTGCTTTTATTTCTTCTTTTAATTCATTTTCTCTTCCTTCATTTGCCTCTAATTTCGCATTTATTTCGCCTACTTCTGCTTTTTTAGCTTCTGCTTCATCTTTTTGCCCATTAGCCATTAAATTGCCTATTTCTTTACTTATAGAATTTCTCTTCATACGTAAATCATCACACATTAAAGTTAATTCTCTACTTTCTTTGTCTAATTCTATAACTTCATCTACCAAAATTAGTTTATGATCTTGAAATTTTTTCTTTATATTCTCTTTTACCATTTCTGGATTTTCTCTTATTAATTTTATATCTATCATACTTTATCTCCTTATTTTAAGATTTCTTTAAATTTTTCTGTTATATCTTCCGGTTTATCATAAAATATAATTTCTTTTGCTAAGCCTCCAATTGTACTAGAAATATCAGAACCTGTTTTTGCAATTATATATATTGGTATATTTTTGGCAAAAGCATATCCTGCTCCCACTCCTAGTCCAACACCTTTTTCTGAAAACTCAACTATTAGCATATCGCATTTTTCCATTTCTGGAAATGCATATTCCGCCATTAAACTTTTACTGGAGACTTCTACTTCTCCATATTTTTCAACATCTCTTATCATTACAAAATTTTCAATTCCAGCATTTTTTAATGCTTGTGTTAAAGTATCTACTTTTGATTTAGTTACATCTCCATCATAAAATTTTAAAGACATAAATGCTTTTTTCATAAAATTATCTCCTTATTTTAAATAATAATCTGTTAAATTATCTACGCGTTCAAATCTATGCTTCTGCCTAGTTACATTATCTGGTCTTTCTGGAATTTCTTCAAAAAACATTTTTTCCTTTCTTGTCCAAATTCCTTTTGTATCATCTAAGTGTCTATATACTACTGTTCTTTCACATGTTTCGGAATCTTGTGCTACACAAATAATATAAAAAAATGTTCCTTTAAAGTGTCTATACACTTCTCCCTCTTTAACTTCCCCCATCTTTAATCCTCCTTTTTTATATAATCTTTACTTAAATCTTCAACTAATTCAAATCTATGTTTTTGCTTTGTTATATTATCTTTCCTATTTTCATCTATCTCTTCAAAAAATACCTTTGCTGGTCTTGTCCAAAGCATCGAATCTTCCCTTTCATATAATGGTCTATAAACAATTATATGTTCTTTTGTCTCAGAATCCATACTTATATTTTCTATATAATAATAATTTCCTTTAAAATGTCTAAATACTTTTCCTATAAAATCTACATATATTTTTGAACCAACTGTTCCATCTTCATTTTGGTAAATTGGAGTTTTTTCATTACTATAAATTAAATCATCTGTAATTCCTTCTGTTAGTTCTTCAAATATTATTTGTCCTATTCTCATTCCTGGCTTTATTTTATATGTATTTGGAGATAAATTATACATTGCAATATTTAAGGTTCCTTTATAACCTGCATTTATGTGTTGCAAATTTATTATTATTCCTAATCTACTTAATGATGTTCTTGGTCTTATATGAGCTACCATATTTTTAGGTAATTTTATTTTTTCATTTAATATAACAAATATACATTCATTTGGTTTAAAATTGTAGCTTTCTTTTATATCAAGTTCTTCGTACATATTATCTATTTTCTCAGGTTCTGATAAATCTATTGCTTTAAATGTTTTCTTTATTTTTAATATACTAGAGCTCATAGATATATCTATTGAACCTGAACCTATATAATCTTTATTACAATTTTCAATTACTTTTTCTTCTTCAATTAATTTTTTTATATCATTACCATTTAATACCATTTTCTCCTCCAACAATATAATATGTGGTTAAAACAAAAAACGCCCTTATACAATGTATAAGGGCGAATAATTCGCGGTACCACCTTTTTTTATCATAAAATATGATTCTTATTATATTGCTATAACCTGCAACAACTCGGTCTAGTTTTGCTAGAAACATCTTAAGAGTAGATTTCATAAATACTTTTATCTGTTTTCACCAACCACAGATTCTCTACTTAAAAGTTATTTATTACTTAATTCTTAATCAATCGTTTTTAATATTATGTAACATATTATAACATAAATTTTTTATTTGTAAATACTTATTTTATAAATCTGGTCCATCATCATATTCTGGCTTTTTATTTTTTGGATCTTCTATTCCCCAAATTGGCATGCTATATATTTTCATAAGTTCATCTGAAGACTTTGAGTATAAAACTTCTCCAAAATCTGAATATATATATGGTTCTCTTATTATTGCAGATGTATATTCACTAGGTTCTCTAATAGTACTTCTTTTCATTATTTCATTACTATCTTTCCAAGCTTGAAATAACTTCATTCTATACTGAGTAATAGGACTGTCCAATTTTTCTTGTGAAAAACAAGGCAACACTATAACAGCGTCTTTGCTTTTTATAGCTTGTGTAAGTGCTTTAAAAAAGTCTGAATTAGCATCAAATGGATATTGTACTATCAAGTCCATCGCTTCTCCATAACAATCTCCACCATTTTGCTTCACTGATGATAAATATTCTAAATTTTTTATATATCTATCATAATAACATTCTTCTTGTAAACTTGTTTTTATGTTATCTCCTTCTTCAAAGTCTACACCTCCTTTTCTAAAAGCTAATGCTTTAGGTGATTCTGTAAATTGTGCATAATGTTTGCAAAGTTCTATAAATTCTCTATCTTCTGGTATTATTGAATCCCAAGATACAAAAATTTTATCTGTATTTAAATCTTCCATAGTCATGTAATCTGAGGCTAAAAATCTACTATCTCGTACTCTATATTCTTTTCCTAAAATTTTATGTCTTCCTGGAATCTCATCACAAAATACCATTAATTTTCCATCCATATTATTTCTCCTTTATTTATACATTTTATATAATGCAAAGCGAGCCTAAAACGGCTCACCTGCATTAATTCCGAGTTACTCGCCATATGCTCTTACAAGTATACAATGACCTGCATATTTGAGAATTCCCTGCTTATCAGCAGTTTCTCCCTTGTAGTCGGTATTTGGCGGTAACACCAACTGGTCTGCTGGTACTTCTGACCAAATTACTTCTGTACTTTTGCTCGAAATACCAATGTTTGCTTCGGGATTCAGAAGCTTAATTTTCCGGGTTACTTCGCTAAAAATCTTTTCTTGAGTCATTATTAATCTCTCCCTTACTCTTCTTATTCCCACTCTTTTGGCAGTGGGCACCATATAATAATAATTACTACTGGCACTTCACTACCGTGAAGCATAAAAAAACAAAACGCTTTTACTCTTATATTATAGCACATTTACATAAAAATCTCAAGTTTTACATAAAATTACTTTTTTACTATTATTTTTAATGCTTTTTCTCGTGGAAGCATCACTGTGTGTCCGCATCCGCAACATTTTAATTTGAAGTCAACACCTGTTCTAGTTATTTCCCATTCTTTACTACCACAAGGATGATTTTTTTTAGTTTTTACTATATCTCCAATATTATATTCCATATTCTACCCTCAAAAATTATTATGCTGTTTCCTGTAAAGTTACCTTTCGGTTGACTTCACTTTGGAAACAGCTTGTTACTCTACCTCATTCAACATTTAATTGAAAGTTTCAAGCAACCTTTTAAACCAGGATTTTTGCTTTATTACTACTTTGGCATAAGTAGCAATTCCCCTGGTTTTAAATCGGATATCAGTTTCAAAAACCGTAGAATCAAAATTCAAGGCAACAAAATTCTGCAGGGTATAATTACTTAATGCCTCATACATTGCCTTCAAAACTCCCTCCTTTTGTACGATTCCTGAATAATCCTCTACTACCAATTCCAGGTAGCATTCCTGCCGGTACACCTCACTTTCAGAAGTTTTCATAATATACTTCTTCTTTTGTGTTGTGTTTGACTTTTTGGTCATACTCCACCTCCAATTCAAGCAGGCTGTTAACATTGTTACACTTTAATTATATCATAAATTACGAATGTTTAAAACACAATTTACACAAATTACATAATTTATACAAAAAAGTAGTAAAATAAAATTTATTTTACTACTTTTTACTATTATATTCTTTTCATTAATTCGTCTTTTCCTAAAACTTGCATAATTTCATAAAGATCTGGTGTATTACATCTTCCAGTAATAGTTATTCTAATAACTGTACTTATATCTCCAACATGTCCTTTATAATTTTCTGGGTTAGCTTTATATTCTTTTACCTCTCTTGCATACCCTAATTCTTCTGCTAAGTCTTTCATTTTATCAAACCAAGTTTGTTTATCGTCTGATTCATTATAATATTTCTCGAAATATAATTTTACTATTTTTTCGATTTCAGATTTTTCATTTACTTTTTGATATTCAAATTGTTCATTTTTATTAAATTTTTCAGGATACATATAATAAATTATATCCTTTACATCAGACCATTTAGCTATATCTTTTCTTGGTTTGTTATTTCCTCTTTCTATTCCTAAAACTTTTAATGAATACTCTTTATTTTCAAGCATTTCTAAAAGTTCTTTATCGTATTCTTTTGCCCATTCATAACTCTGATTATATACTTCTTCCGCTGTATATTTAGATATAACATTTTTAGAAACATCTAGCATTTTTACCATATCAAATAAGGCTCCACTTACTCCCATTTTTTTTATATCAAATTCAAATTTATTCATAGACTTTTCTGGATTTTGTTTTCTCCAAATTTCAAAATTTGAATTTGCTATATTCATTAAATATTCTTTTACAGACTGTTTTGGAATACCTTCTTCTTTATAGTAACTAACTGCTGCTTCTGGATCTTTTCTTTTACTTAATTTTCGTTTTGAATCTCCATCAATTTTCATTAAAGGTGCATTATGTGCATATTTAGGAGCTCTAAAGCCTAATACATAAAATAATTGTAAATGCAATGGAATTGATGCCACCCATTCATCTCCTCTTGTAACTATCGTTGTACCCATTAAATGGTCATCTATTGCATGTGCAAAATGATAAGTTGGCAAACCATCAGATTTTATTATTACTATATCTTGGTCATTTTCCGGAAATTCAATACTTCCTTTTATTACATCTTTATGTTTTATTTTTTTATCTGGATTTCCTGGTGATTTGAATCTTACTATATATGAATCTCCATTTTTTATTTTCTCAATTGCCATATCTATAGGCATGTTTCTACATTTTGTCCATTTACCATAATATCCTGTTCTCTCTTTTGCTTTTTCTTGGTCTCCTCTTATTTTATCTAATTCTTCTGGAGAACAAAAACAAGGATATGCATTTCCTTCTTCTAATAACTTTTTAGCATATGACTGATATATATCTTTTCTTTTACTTTGCATATATGGTCCATAGTTCCCATTATCTGAACCATCTATATTTATTGTTTCATCTGGAAAAACATCATAATCTTTTAATGCTTGCAAAATTTGACTTGCTCCATTTTCTATTTCTCTTTTTTGGTCTGTATCTTCTATTCTAACATAAAATATCCCGCCTGTTTGTTTAGCTATTTTTTTAGCTATTAAACTTTGGTATAGCCCCCCTATATGAACAAATCCTGTTGGACTTGGTGCATATCTAAGAACTTGTGCTCCTTCTGGTAAATCTCTTTTGGTATATTTTTCTTCATAATATGTGTAATCTTTCACATCTGGAAATATTAAATTTGCTAAATCTTTTCTATCCATATAAATTCCCCTATCTTTTCAATATCTAAATTTTCCTTATTATATCAGAAGTATATATTCTTTTCAAGATTTATGTTTAGGGAAATTACCTAGTAATTTTTATTTTATATAAAGGTATGCTCGGCATCCAGTAATATCATATTTTTCATTTGGTCTAGCAGTACTACGAGATCCTCCTGAATAATAATACTCTTTTTGTTGACAAGCACTACCTCTAACTGTACGAAACGGTTTCATCCCCTCTAAAGTAAATTCCCATGTATTTCCACACATATCATAAATATTACTAGCTTTAGCATGCTCCGCACTTCCTGTTGGTATTTTTATATTTTGACCTGCTGGCTTAGTTACAGTTTGTCCGTTGCTATTTATATATGAAAAATTAGAATCAAGACAATTTCCCCAATATGCTCCTCCTGTTACATAATCAGCTGGCCATTTCTCCCATTTGTCTACCATCCATTGAAGTATTTCATCCCATAAACATCCCCATATTATATTTGTTTTTACATTTGAATTTGCTGCTAAATATCCTACTCTACTATACATTGTATACCAAGTTTGATTAGCTATATCTGTATTCATTTTTCTTACTACTGGTCTACTCTGTGATAAATTTCCTGTTTCATATCTTCCTACATAAAATCCGCCATATCTTTTTATGCTTTCTATTGTGCTATCAAATTCTTGTTGTAATTCCTGATGTAATTTATCTGGTGTCATTCCTGTTAATCCACCATTTGTTAGATTTGCTACACTATCTATTTCTGATAATATACCTGGCTCATAATTATTGTTTTGATACTCTACTCTACCAGATGTAGTATATGCATATAATTTTGCTTTCTTTACACCATTTACTTCTTCATATATTCTACTTGGATCTGGCACTGGTACCCATACCCATTGATTTCTACTTATTTTAGCTGATGCTACATTTGAAGAATTTACTACTGCTGTTCCTTCATATATTACATACCCTTCTTTTATTTTGTTTTCTCCTTCTACACTTGAGCCTACATAGCCTTTTGGTACTGGTACATCTTTTCCTTCTGCATCTTTAGTAACTGTTACTTTGCTTGTATCCCAATTTGACGCATTTACTGTTTTAGCTACTTCTCCCTCTTCTGATATCATTTCTCCATTACTTGATAACTTTTTACTTGCATTTTGAATACTATTTATAACTCCACTTTTTTGAAAAATATTAATTAATAATAATATGGACAATATCCAAATTGAAACTATTTTTACTTTTTCCAATTTTTCATTAGTATTTTTTTCTTTCATAGTAAATCTCCTCCTATAATTAATTAAAAATTCAAAATAGACCTTTATTTAGTTTACTTTAGCAAAAGTCTATTTTATTTATAACATTTATTTTTAATTTTGAATATAATTTTTAGATTTCATTTCTATAAAATATTTACCAATTCATCTAAATCGTTTACAACAATATAATTTTCTAATTGTATATCGTTTACATCTCTTTTACCATTATAATCATACAAAATAGATTTCATTCCTATATTGTTTGCCGCCAAAACGTCCTTAGTTTTAGAATCCCCTATCATTATACATTCATCTGGCAAAGTATCTATTTTATTTAATACTTTTCTAAATGAACTTTTAAATGGCTTACTGCCATATATATCTGCAGTAAATATTTCTTTAAAATACTTATCATATCCTATTTTTTCAATTCTTTTTTTCTGCGAACTTTGAAAATAATTTGTATAAATATATAAATTATATTTTTCAGATAACTTTTTAACAGTTTCTTCTGATAATACAAGATTTTCAGTCCAATATTCTGCAACTCTTAAAAGTTCATCCATAAGTTCATATGAATAATTTCTATCTAATACTTTATTTATAAAATCAATAAGTTCTTTTTTATCATATAAATTTTTTTCTTCTGTAAAAATCTCTTCATATCTATCTATTGCGCAGTATACCTGCCAATAATCTTCTTCATCATATCCAAGCTTTTTTAAAGCCTCTTTGTATACTAATGCATCACTTTTTTCATCTTTTATTATTGTATCATCTAAATCAAATATAAGATTTTTTATCATAAATTTTACCTCAAATATTATTTATTACTCCTATCAATTAATATATTTAAACTTCTTGACTTTTTACTTATAAATAGTTTATAATAAATATAGGAAATGCCAAATTCACAAACGTGGTTTTGGCAATAATATATTGATTAAAATAAACCAAGTGCTCGGCTAAGCAGAATGGTTTATTTTTTTATATATTTATGTAGCCTTCTATCAACCCAGTTCTTATATAGAACTGCTGTCAAGGCAACATTTAACGTTAAAGATATCATTAGTAATATTATATAAAACAGTATCACTTTAACCATAAACATCACCACCTTCCTATGAAGATTCATATTTAGGTGGCAAAACCTCATCTGCTTTTATCATTTCCTATAGCAAATATTCTATAATATTATTTTTAATCTGTCCATATTATTTATTAAATTTTATAAATGCGTTATCAACAAATCAAAAAATCAGGCCTGCAAACACCTGATTTTTCAACTATTTTATTATATCTCCATTATTATCGGTAGCAACATCGGGTTCCTTTTGGTTTTTTGGAATATATAATCTTTTAAAGAATCTCTAATACTTGATTTTATAGTAGACCAATCTGTTATATGACTATTTACACATCTCATTACTTCTGTATTTACTAAATGTTTAACTTCTTCCATTAAATTTTCAGATTCTCTCACATAAACAAATCCTCTAGAAATTATATCTGGTCCTGCAACTACATTTCCGCTTGCATCCATTGTTAAAACTACTATAATTAATCCATCTTGTGATAAATGTTGTCTATCTCTTAAAACAATATTTCCAACATCTCCAACACCTAATCCGTCTACAAAGACCTTTCCTGTAGTAACACTTCCTGTAAACTTAGCTTCGTTTTCACTTAATTCTAAAACTTTACCATTTTTTAGTAACATAACATTTTCTTCAGGTATTCCCATTAATTTAGCTGTATTTTTATGTGCAATTAATTGTCTATATTCACCATGAACTGGTACAAAAAATTTTGGTCTTACTAATGATAACATTAATTTTTGTTCTTCTTGACAAGCGTGTCCAGAAACATGAACATCTGCTAAAGCGCTGTAGACTACTTCTGCACCAATTTTCATTAAATCATCAATTACTTTTGATACAAATTTCTCATTTCCTGGAATTGGAGTTGCAGAAATTATAACTAAATCATTTGAATTTATATTTACTTTTCTATGTTCACCATTTGCCATTCTTGTTAATGCTGACATTGGCTCTCCTTGACTTCCAGTAGTAATTATTACTAATTGATCATCAGTATAATTTTTTATCATATCTACATCTATAAATACATTTTTAGGAGCATCAATATAACCTAGTTCTACTGATGTATTTATCATATTTATCATACTTCTTCCACATACAGCAATTTTTCTATTATTTGCAACTGCTGAATTTACTATTTGCTGTATTCTATGCATATTTGAAGCAAATGTAGCTATAACAATTCTTTTTTTACAATTTAAAAATAATTTATCAAAAACTTCTCCAACTGTACTTTCAGACATTGTATAACCTTTTCTTTCTGCATTTGTACTATCAGAAAGCAAAGCTAAAACTCCTCTATTTCCAAGTTCTGCAAGTCTTCCCAAATCTATCTTTTGCTCATCAATTGGAGTATAATCTATTTTAAAGTCACCTGTATGAACTACTGTTCCAACTGGTGTATGAATAGCTAGTGCAACTGAATCAGGTATACTATGACAGCTTCTTATAAACTCTACTCTCATTTTTCCAAGTACTATTGTTTGTCCTTGTTTTACTACATTTAATTTAGCATTTTTTAATAATCTATGCTCTTCCAATTTATTAGAAATTAATCCTATTGTTAATTTGGTTGCATAAATTGGTACATTTATTTGTTTTAATAAATATGCTATTGAACCAATATGGTCTTCGTGTCCATGAGTTATAACTAATCCTCTTATTTTAGATTTGTTTTTTTCAAGATACGTAAAATCTGGAATAACTAAATCTATTCCTAACATATCTTCTTCTGGAAATGCAACTCCACAATCAACTAAAACTATATCATTTCCATATTCAAATACTGTAATATTTTTTCCAATTTCTTCAATTCCACCTAAAGGTATAATTTTTAAAGTTTCTTTTTTAAACGAAAAACCTTCTTTTAAATCTATAGATTGCTCTTTTTTTATCATACTAACTTTTTTCTTGTTTTTAACTGCTGGCAACTTTTCTTTTTTTTCAATTTTTAATAAACTAGTATTAGTTCTTCTAATTGGTGATCCTGCATATTCATTTTCATTTTGCTTATTTTTAGTTTTTACTACTTTTTTAGTAACTTTTTCTTTAATTTTATTTGTTTTTTGCACAGCAGTACTTTTTTTAATTTCTTTACTTTCATTTGCATTTTTTGAAATCATATTATTTTTTTGTCTTGCCCTTTGTGAGTTTCTCTTTACTTGATTTCCAACTTTTTCTTTTGAATTTTTATTTTCTTCCATATCATTTTGTATATTAACTTTTTGTTTAATATACTCTCCTTTCTTTATTATTTCCGTATCCATTTAATTTATATTAGTTCTTATATGTATATAAGAATTTTTAAGTTTATTATATTTTATCTATTAAATTCTTTTGTATACAAAAAATTAGCCTAATATTAGACTAACAGAAAATATTTTACTATATTTAAAATTACAAACTAAATTTAACATAAACTTAATAGTCTATGTCAATTTATTTATAATATATTTTTACACATCAAATATGAAAATAAACTTCTCTCTACTCTTATTTTACATATTTAAAAATATATTTAATTTTATTCCGTACACTTTATAATTTTAATATTTTCCAAACCTTTGAACTATTTTTATTTTTATAAATCTCATTAATACTGTGTAATATTATACTATCATTTAATCATATTGTCAACCATTTGCATTCGCTAGCACTAATAAACTCATTATTTACTTGCTCCTTTTTTTCTTATATGGTATAATCAAAAAAAAATTTAAAAGGAAAAGTTATGGAAAATAGTACAAAGTTCAATTTAATTATTGAAAAATTAAATCAAAAAATTGCTAAATTAAATATACAATTATCAAAAAATTCAAATAATATAGAGCTTCAAAATAAACTTAATGAACTTTTAGAAGATAAAGAAAGAGTTTATAAAGGAACTGTTAAAGATTTAGATGAATTAATTTTAAAATATGGAGAAATAAATAATGAATAATTTAGAAGAATTAACTTTAAAAGTAGAAAAAATAATTGAAGCTGAAAAATCTATAAATCCAGACATCGAATACTTAAATATAACACATGCTAAATTAATTGCTCAAATTATAAGCAATTATAATTTAGAATCTTCAAAAGACTCAAAGCCTTCTGCTGATTTAATATTTTTAGGGGCACCCACTGGTGCTGGAAAAGATACATTAGTTAAAAAAATTATATTAGATAATCCGGACAAAGATTTTGTAATTCTAAATATGGATATTTTTAGACATTATCATAATGAAATTTCTGGTACTGAAGAACATATATCAGATAAAGATTATGCTTATAAAACTAATCAAACATCTTACGAACTTTATTACATAATTCAGGAAACAATTCTTCAAGAATTTCCTGGTACAAATATAATTTTAACTGGAACTATGAGAGATTTACAGTGGGTACAAAATATATTAACTCGTTATAAAAATGATGAAAAAACTAATTATTCATCTTCTTTAATAACACTCGCTGTACCTATGAAAGAAAGTGCCTTTTCAATATTTGAAAGATATTTAAATATGGTTAGTGCTAGAGATTCCTCTAACATACCTTTAAGATATACAAATTTAGATTATCATGATGATACTGTAAAAAGTTTTTTAAAAAACATTCAATTTTTTGAAAATGATTTTCACACAAATCCCAATACTCGATTCTTTGATAGTATAAAAGTATATCGCAGAAATAAAGACATCTTCGATTTAGCAGAAGACACCCTAATATATGATACTTCAAACCCTACTCCAGAAAAATGTGCTTTTGCACATATTCATGATATTACAAATTCTTCTTCACTTATAGAACCTGCTCGAGTATCTAATATATTAAATATTATAAGTAAAAATAGTGAATATTTAAAATCCCAAGATTTATATAAATCTATATTAACAGATTTAAAAAGTATATTACCTGAATTAGATAGAAATTCTGAAGATATATCAAAATCGTAGTATTTTGATATATTTTTTTGCAAAAAAATAATCCCTGCCCGTTGTGGGCAGGGTACCAGCATGCCTTTCTCAAAAATCTTCTTCCGCAGCCATGCTGGTAGCTGATTCTTATGCCTGCAGAAATGCCACTGGAAACATTGCAATTCCCGAAATCGGGATATCGTTATTAAAAGCTCCCAAGAATTCTACTGGAGCATCTGCTCCCCAATTAGATAGCGCACGATACTTCTGGAACATTATGTTCCAAGTTTTCGCCGAAACTATCTTGTTCGCTTCTGGATGTACCGATACTCGATAAATTCCATCTTCGTTGCTAACATCCAGCTCCTTGTGGTAGAATATGCATTCATCCAGAAACATACTCTCAAATTCATCATTATCGAACTTCATAATGAAGCTCATTCCCTTGCCGAGCTTAATCATTGCGTCTTTTACCACATTTCCATTTGTTTCTGCATCCATAAAATTTTTACCCATTATTTTTTTCCTCCGTTCTATCATATTGTTTGGGTAAGTGGATGAATCAGCTAGATAATTCTTTTCCACTAATTTTATTATACCATTTAGCTTTTAAATAGTCAATTTTTACTATAAAAAGAAAAAATAAGCAAATTTACTTTGCTTATTTAACTTATAGTTGCCCCTATTATTCCAGCATCATTTTTAAACTGTGCTGTAACTATTTTATGCTTTTCACTATTAAATGTTGACTCTGGCTTATTTATTTCTTCTATTAATTTATCTAATACTGGGTGTCCTTCATAATAAGAAAAACTTCCACCAAAACAAATAATTTCTGGTTCAAAAATATCTATTAAATTACATACACCTACTTTTAAATATTCTATAAATTCATTTATGTCATTTTGAACTTCATCATGGTATTTTACCATAAGTTCTTCTCTTAAATATTGACCAGAAATATCTGCACTATCTATATTTAATGTATTTGTTATTTTAGTTTTTAAAGCTTTTATAGAACAATATCTTTCAAAACATCCTTTTTTTCCACAAGTACATTCTATTCCATTTTTTACTAAAGTCATATGTCCAAATTCAAATCCTGAATACTTTTTGGGTTCTAATAGTTTTCCTCCTAAAAAAGCAGCTCCTCCTATTCCTGTTCCAATATTTATAAATACACAGTCATCATAATCTTTCATTGCACCATATACTTTTTCAACCATGGCAGCACATTTCCCATCATTTCTTACACTAACATTTAAATGGTATTTCTCTTTTAATTTAGACTTTAAATCAAAACTTTTAAGTCCTAAATTAAAAGAAGTTATTTTTCCGTCTGTTATAGTTCCTGGTGATGCTACACCAATTCCTTCTATCATATTTATAGATACATTATTCTTATTTAATAATTCATTTAATAGTTCATCTATAATTCTTATTATTGCATTTGTAATATCTTTTTTATCATCTTTAGAAAAGAATCTGTCTATTGTATCTATTAAATTATATCCATCTACTAGCCCAATTCCTATATGACTGCCACCTATATCAATTCCTATTTTCATTTGTACTCCTATCTTTATTATTCTAACACTAATTCTTCTTCTACTTTATTTATAAAATTTTGTTCTTCCCTATCTACTATTCCATTGTCTTGAAAAGCCACATAAGTTACAACTCCTAATAGAAGTATCATTACAATCATTAATATTTCAAAACGTAAAAATGTAAAATTGGTTCCTCTATCTTTCATTAACATAACTATTTCTCCTTTATATAATATTTATATATTTTTTTTAGAAAAATGTCAATGGACTTTTATAATTATGCTCTCTCTTTTAATTTTCCTTCTCTATATGCCATTAACAGTTTTTTCAAGTCTTTTATTTCTTCATTTAATATTTTACCTGTGTCTGTATCTGCTACTCTTTTTCTATTTATAATATTTTCTTTAAGTACTGTCTGGGATTTTATATCTAAACCTTCTTCTATTGCTTTTATTTTTGATTCAAATGGTTCATTCATAGCTAAAACAAGTCCATGAGAATTATATGTTAATGTATAACCTGCAATTCCTGTTGCTGGCTGATATGCTTTCGAAAAGCCACCATCTATAACTATCATTTTTCCATTTGCTTTTATTGGGCTTTCACCATCTTTAGCTTTTACTGGAATATGACCGTTTATTATATGTCCTTCTTCTGATTTTTCTTCAAATTCCTCTAGTATTTTATCACATATTTTTTCATCATTTATTAAATTATAATAAGGATTTTTATTCTCTTTTTTGAGCTCTTTATCATCTAAAAAATATCTTTCAAAAGTTGCTGCTTTATCTTTTCCAAATAATGGTGATTTTGGACCACACCAAAAATACCACATAAAATCTATAGCATCTTGGAACTTTTCTGTTTTATCTCCAAAATATGCATTATGTGCTATTTTTTCACTATATTCTAGCAATTCTTTTCCTCTTAATTTTTTTCCTATAACTTCTACTTCTTCAAAATCTCCATTCGATTTCATTGGAATACATCCATGAAATAAAAGGTTTGAATTAAATTTTTGGTACATATGTCCTTTAGCATATAAAAAATTAATATGTCTATTTAATTTTTCACTTTGCATAAAAGAACTTTTTAACCTTTCCATAATTTCTTTTTCTTCTTGTGTTAATTCATATGGATTTTTTAAATTTAATGTAGGAAAGTTTGTATCGTTAAGTAAAAATTCCTTTCCTGCAATTTTTACAGTTCCTTTTTGCATATTAATTTTATCTAATAATAATCTATCTTTCATTTTATATTCTGGATGTTTCTTTATAAGATTTCCTTCTAATTTAAATTGAATTATAGCGATTGCTTTTTGAATTTTTGCAAGAACAATTTTATCACTATTGCTATATTTTGACATTTCTTTATTTCGTGGAATAAAATTTTTACATTCATCATTTTTATAAACTTCTGTCGCAAAAACAGATAATGGTCTAATATTTATTCCATATCCCTCTTCTAATGTTGCCAGATTATCATATCTACTGCAAATTCTAACAACATTAGCTATACATGCTTCATTTCCAGAGGCAGCTCCCATCCAAAGTATATCATGATTTCCCCATTCTATATCTAAACTGTGGAAATTCATTAATTTATCCATAATTACTGGTGCACCTGGTCCTCTATCATATATATCTCCCACTATATGAAGATGGTCTATTGCCATTTTCTTTATTAATTCCGAAATTGCAATAATAAAACTATCTGCCCTATTTAAATCTATAATGCTTTGAATAATCTGATGATAATATTTCTCTTTATTTTCGTCATTTCCTTGTAAGTACAACAATTCATCTATAATGTATTCAAATCCTTTTGGCATTGCTTTTCTGACTTTAGAACGTGTATATTTTGAACTTACTGCTCTAGTAACTTCAATTAACTTATATAAAGTTATTTTATACCATTCTTTTAAATTTTCATTTCCTTTTTTTACTAAGTTAAGTTTTTCTTCTGGATAATAAATTAAAGTAGCGAGCTGTTTTCTCTCTGCCTCTGTCAAATTTGTTTCATAAATATCTTCAATTTTACTTTTTATAATTCCAGACCCGTTATTAATAATATGTATAAAAGCTTCATATTCTCCATGAAGATCACTCATAAATAGCTCTGTTCCTTTTGGCAAATTTAGTATTGCCTGCAAATTAATAATTTCCTCACTAACTTCTTGTATATTTTTATATGTTTTACTTAATTGATTTAAATACTTATCCATTATAAAATACCTTTCTTATATTATTCTATTTTAGAATTTTAATATTAATTTATGAATTTTTTATGAATAATAAATGTATTTTTTGGAAAACTACAACTAAAAAAATATATTTTAAAAAAAGGAGTTGATTTTTTTGAAACCTATTCAAAGTAAAGAAGAATACCAAACATATGTAGATCAAAAAACACCAAATTCTCCAATTATAAAAAATTGTTTCAATGCATTCTGGGTTGGTGGTTTAATTTGTGCTCTTGGTCAAATTATATTTTATTTCTGTCAAATGCGTGGTATGGATGAAACAAACTCATATACTGTTGTTTCTATGTTATTAGTCTTTGCAAGTGCATTTTTAACTGCACTTAACATATTTAATAAAATAGGCAAATTTGCCGGAGCAGGTTCATTAATTCCAATTACTGGTTTTGCCAATTCAATAGTATCACCTGCAATGGAATATAAATCTGAAGGATATGTTATGGGCGTTGGAGCAAAAATGTTTACTGTAGCAGGTCCTGTTCTAGTATATGGAATCTCAACAAGTATATTAGTAGGATTAATTTACATTTTATTTAATACACAAAGCCTAATTCTAGTCTAATGTCCGTTTGGGGACGTTTGTTATTGGACATTTTTGTCCATTCGGGGACACATGTTTAAACTAAACTTATAAAAAAGGAGAAATTTATGAAAAAAGTTGGAAAACAAAGTTATATGCTAACAAATCCTATAAATATTGCATCTACAGCTTCTATTGTTGGTCCTAAAGAAAAAGAAGGTCCTTTACATCAGTTTTTTGATCAATGTTTAGAAGATGAATTCTGGGGAGAACCTAGCTGGGAAAAAGCTGAAAGTAAATTAGTAAAAGAAACTGTAAATATGGCTATTGCTAAATCTGGAATAGCTTCTAGCGATATTGACTTTTGTTTTGCTGGTGACTTACTAAATCAATGTATTGCTTCATCATTTGGTTTAAGAGAAACTAATATTCCTTTTATTGGATTATTTGGTGCATGCTCTACTTTCGTAGAATCTATGATTGTTGCTTCTTCTTTTATAGATGGAGATTTTGCAACAAATGCAATTTGTTCTGCTTCAAGTCATTTTTGCAGTGCTGAAAAACAATTTAGATTTCCATTAGAACTTGGAAATCAAAGACCACCTTCTAGCCAGTGGACTGTTACTGGTGCAGGTAGTGCAATTCTTACTAAAGAAGGTACTGGTCCTTATATAACTAGTTTTACTCCTGGAAAAATTGTTGATATGGGAATAAAAGATGCTAATAATATGGGAGCTGCTATGGCAGGTGCTGCTGAAGATACTTTAGTTAGTCATTTCAAAGATACTGGTAGAAAACCTAGTTATTATGATGCAATTTTTACAGGTGATTTAGGTCATATTGGAAAAGATATTTTAATAGATTTAGCAAGTTCAAAAGGATACAATATAAGAGCTAACTATAATGACTGTGGTGTTCTTATGTTTGATAAAGAAAAACAAGATACCCATTCTGGTGGTTCTGGTTGTGGCTGTATAGCAACAGTATTCTCTGGTTATGTTTATCAAATGCTTCAAGAACAAAAATATAAAAAAGTGTTAATGATAGCAACCGGTGCATTAATGAATTCTACTAGTAGTCAACAGGGAGAATCTATTCCTGGAATTGCTCATGCTATAAGTATAGAAATATAATTGATGGTTTATAGGTTTTCCAAAAACCTAAATTTATAAAGGATTTATTTAATATGGATTGGTTTATGATTTTTAAAGCATTTATTGTTGGAGGTATAATTTGTATTATTGGACAAGTTTTAATAGATAAAACTAAGCTAACTCCAGCAAGAATTTTAGTAACTTATGTAACTCTTGGGGCTATTTTAGGTGGGCTTGGTTGGTATAAATATTTAATTGACTTTGCTGGCTGCGGTGCTACCGTTCCCCTAACTGGTTTTGGAAATTTACTGGCAAAAGGAGCCATAACTGAAGTGGAATCAAATGGATTTATAGGTGCTTTTACAGGTGGTATTAAAGCAGCTGCTGGTGGAATTGCTGCTGCAATTTTCTTCGGATATATCGCATCTTTAGTTTCTAAACCTAAAATAAAAAAACAATAATTTTGAAGTTTTTATAAATTTATGGTATAATTATGTTATAGGGGAATTTTTATGTTTACCACTCTTATTCGATCTTTTGAATATTGGTAAACTATGTTGCTTTTGGGTTTCACATCAGGAGGTAAAAATTATGATGAAAAAACTTAATATCGCAACAATCCTTATGGTTTTGGTTTTAGTACTGTCAACAATGGCAGCCCCTGCAACTGTAAAAGCGTCTGATTCAAATAAGCCTTATGGCTACACCTATGATGACGCCGCCACAAATAAAACTGTATACAAATTCTACGGTTTTTCCGAGACAAAAAAAGTTTATGTACTTTCTAAAGAGTTTTACTCTAAAGGTACATATCTGTATCGGTCAGATGGCACTTTAATTACAAATCAGTTAGCAGGTAGCGGAAGTAAATTTAATGGATTTGCAGAAAATTCATACTTTTACAGTATTACCAAAACAGGAGGACTTACTCAGATAGATACTCAAAATCGTCCAACTGAAATCTTAGAATCAGGTGCAATTCGTTTGAACTATAATTCAGATGATATAGCTTATACAGTTACCACAACCAGTGGAACATTTTATTTAAAAAATCTTAAGCCTGCTCCTGAAAAAGATGATGACGATGAGTATAATCAGTCGCCAACTGTAAAGAAAAGTCCTAACAGAGTGGACATTTATACTAATTCTGCAAATGAAACTGTATATGAAGGATACAAAAATGGCAAACTTAAAGTCAAACTTATTGTATCTTCAAATGGTTCTCGCGTACTTAATGCAACTGCAAGAGTACGTCTTACGGATACATTACAAGGTGCTAAGTTCTTAGGAATGGATCACTCTTACAATGTATACTTGTATGAAAAGAACTCTTTATACAGGTTCAAGCAGGGCAATTGGTATAATGCTTCTCGGTTAGCTCTTTCTGGAAACTATAAATCCTTTAAAAAAGATGATAATGGATTTATTAGTAAAATTGTAACCAGCAAATCAAGTTACACTATGAAACAGCTTACCACTGCAAGTAAGTGGAAAGCTAAAAAAACATATGTTGTATCAAAATCAGGTTACAAAACCCTTTACAGAAAAGGCTCAACTTCTTCTTACACCTTGTCTCTTAAGTCTGGAATTCTTAAACTTAATGGAAAAAAAGTAGCTTCTGGAGTATCCAAATACGGATTCATAAATGGAAAAACTTTTGTTTACTCTAAAAAAGGAACTGGTTTTTCAGCTACTTTAAAGAATCCCAAAAAGACTAAGAAAGTCTGTACAGGTGTAAAAAACTTCAAGATAAATTCCGTTGGTATTACGACAAAAATCGTAACTACCAAGGGAACAAGAAAATTCTAAAATTCTGAGTTCAAAGCTTCGTCGTTCACCCCTAAACAAATAAACAAACCCAAAAGCACTAGGCGGGAATTCCCGCCTATCTTTTTGTTCTATAATAAGAAATTAATCTGGAATTCTCAATTATAAAATTTTTAAAAATACACGAACATTTTTTCGAAAAAGTATTGACAATTTAATTTCATATGTGTAAAATAAAACAAACAAATATTTGCGAACATTTATTTTGTAGGAGGATTTAAAAATGAATATTTTAAAAAGAATAAAAAGCGTTAATACTAATGAAAAATTAAATTTAAACAATAATTTTATACTTGGAAAAGATGAGACATTAAGCCCTAAATTTACAACAATTTTTGGTTCTAATTATTCTGTTAATATTTATTATTTAAAAATAAATTCTCCAGAATTAAATCTAGAAAAAAATTCTATAAATATAAATTTACCTATGAATTATAGAAAGAATAATAATCAACAATTATTAAATGTTATATTATTAAAAATGTATAAAAAAATTGCAGAAGCAGAAATTGAAAATATAATGGAAAAAGCAAGACACATTTTTGGATTTGCACCAGAAAACTATGAAGTAAAAAAAATAAATAATTCTTTAGCTTTTTGCAATACAGATTTACAATCAATTATAATAAATCCTTATATTGCTATGTATTCAAAAGATATTATCGAATATATTGTATTTCATGAATTTTGTCACTTAAAATATAAAAATCATTCAAAAAAATTTTATGAAATGTTAAAAAAATATAAGCCAAATTATGAAACAATTGCAAAAAAAATACCTAATTTAAAATATTAAAATATAGGCACAAATTTAAAATCCTATTTTAAATTCTTTAGTAGCTTAAAGTCATGCCTATAACATAATAAAAACTTACTATTAACAGTAAGTTTTTATTATGTTATGTATACTGTAGAAGAGTTACATATATTCGCAATATTGTTGTCATTATGACATTATGTCGTTTTTTGTCATACTTTGAAAATGTATTTTTTTGACATTTATGTTAATTAATGCTATAGTAGTATTTATGAGAAACTTATTGATTTGATTTACAGAGAGGAGAGATTCCAATGAATTCACCATCAAAAGCTGAAGCTTTGCTTCGGTATGCAAAAAAGATTGGTAGAGTAGCTTTCTTTCAGTGGCTTCACAATAATCACCAGTTTGATTATCTGATGAATACTGTACGGCAACTAGACAAGCAAAGTCGTATTCCGCTTTTTGCATAACAGAGCATTAATGATGCTGTATGACTTCATACAGCAAAAAGAGACCTTACTACCAGTAAGGTCTTTTCCTCATATTCTATTTATCCTAAGCTTTTTTAGCTAACTCTGCTAATTCTGCAAATGCTTTGCTATCTGATACTGCTAATTCTGCTAACATTTTTCTATTTATATTAACATTAGCTTTTTTTAATCCAGCTATCATTTTACTATATGTTAAACCATTCATTCTAGCTGCTGCATTAATTCTTACTATCCATAATTTTCTAAAATCTGATTTTTTATCTTTTCTTCCTACATATGCATACATTCCAGATTTCATAACTGCTTGTTTAGCGTTTCTATATCTATAATGTTTTGCACCATAGTATCCTTTTGCTTGTTTTAATACTTTTTTATGTCTTGCTCTTGTTGTTCTAGCTGTTTTTACTCTTGCCATTTATTTCAACTCCTTCTATACAAATTTTATTCTAGTTACCATATGGTAATAATCTTTTAATTCCTGCTTCTACAGTTTTATCTGCATATGCATTTTGGATTTTTCCAGTTTTTCTTTGTCTTGATGTTTTTGTTGCTAAACGATGTCTTCTATTAGCTTTTGTTCTTTTTACTTTGTCAGTAGCTGTGTAAGAATATCTTTTCTTTGCAGCTCTATTTGTTTTTAATTTTGGCATTTTGATATCTCCCTTCACATTTTTTATATTTTTTTTGTTAAAATTACAAACATTGTTTTACCTTCTAAGAATGGCTTCTTTTCAACTGTTGATATTTCTGATAATTCTTCAACAAATTTATTTAAAACTATCTCTCCAGCTTTAACATTGTTTAATTCTCTTCCTCTGAATCTTACAGTAAATTTTACTTTGTTACCAGCTTCTAAAAAAGCTCTAGCATTTTTACATTTGAATCCAAAGTCATGTTCACCTATATTTGGTGTAACCCTTATCTCTTTTAATTCAACAGCCTTTTGACTTTTTCTAGACTCTTTTTCTCTTTTAGCTTGTTCAAATTTATACTTTCCGTAATTCATTAATTTGCAAACTACTGGTTTACTGTTTGGAGCAACTAAAACTAAATCTAAATTTTTATCTTCTGCATATTCTAATGCTTTATCAATAGAAACTACACCTAGTTTTTCCCCATCAGCACCAATTAGTTGAACTTCTTTTTCCTTTATCTGTCTATTTATAGGCAATTCTTGTTTTATAGTAAAACACCTCCAAAAAAAAATTTGACTTATTTTAAAAAGCCAAATCCACATAATAATTCTCTAAATCATAGATATTTATTGAATTTTCTAACCTTATGCTCGTAACTTAAGATAAGGTGAGAAGTGGATACTTCTTCTTAAAACATAAATATGATACTACTTTTTTTTGTGTTTGTCAAGCATATTGTATAAAAAAAGATACGATT
>CATJZH010000057.1 GCA_949746285.1 uncultured Clostridia bacterium | reverse complement strand
TAGATGGAACAGTTAAATTTGAAAGAAAAGGTAAAGATAAAAAACAAGTAAGTGTTTATCCAGTAGTACAATAAAATCTATTTAAGTATATAAAATAAAAAAAATCCTTATTGAAAAAAATTCAATAAGGTATTTTTTTATTTGAGTAGGAAACATTATTTAATTTTACACACAAATTTATTAAAATATATTTGAAAAAAAGTATAATATATGTTTTAATAATAATGATAATATAAAAATAAAGGAGAGAAAAGTATGAAAGAGCGATTTTTACCTTTAATAATTGTTATATTACTTCTAATTGTTATTGCAATAGGTGCATTATGTGTAAAGATATTTGTACTTGACAAAAACGATTCTTCTGTTCATGAACAATTAGAAGTTTCAGAAAAGCCAATAATAGAATTAGAAAAAGAAGTAGATGAGAACAATAAAGGTAAAGTATTTATAAAAATAAGTGCTAGAACAGAAGATGGAACAGGAATTAAACAAATAGTTCTTCCAGATGGAACAACAATAATGGGAAGTAGTACTACATTTGAAGTAAATGAAAATGGAGATTATGAATTTTTAGTTTATAATGAAAATGGAATATCAAATTCAGAAACTATAAATGTATCAGAACTTGAAGAAATATCAGCTTCTAATCCATATATACCAGAAGGATTTACAGAAGTTGGAGGAATTCCAGAAGCTGGATATGTAATAGAAGATGAATATGGAAATCAGTATGTATGGGTACCGGTAGAAAATGGAAAATTAACACGTACTAGAATGCTAAATACAGAATATGAAGAAACAAGTGAAGCAGCGACATCATTGGTTAATAGTGTAGCAAAGTATTATGGCTTTTATATAGCTAGATTTGAAGCTTCCCAATATGAACTTAATGGAAAAGTAGTTGCAGCTTCAATGTCAGGAAAAACACCATGGCTTAATATAACTTGTCAAGATGCTATAAATAATGCTGCTGAATCTGCTAAAGCCTTTGGATATGAAGGATACAGTACAGCACTTATTAGTAGTTATGCATGGGATACAACACTAGAATGGATAGATAGTAGGGTTACAAATTATTCTTCAAATATAGAATATGGTAATTATTCTGGAACAATATATCCTACAGGATATACTACAAAAGATAATGTAAATAATATATGTGATTTGGCAGGAAATGTAAGAGAATGGACAACAGAAATATATAAGCCATCATCAACTGATAGTAATTCAAGAGGAAATTCAGAGAATATTATAAATAGAGTAGTCAGAGGTGGAAGTGCTAGTTCCCAAAGAACACCAAACGCATATACAGGGTATGCAGAAGATACATATGATGCATATTGGGGATTTAGAATGGTATTATATAAATAATGTTAGTAAAGAAAGATATACTTTTTGAAGTATATCTTTTTTTGTACAATTCAAAGTTTATTTTGTAACTAAAAAATCATTATTGATATTTGTTTATAATAATATTGAAAAACATACATATATGGTATATAATGTGGGCACGATATATAAAAGAGAGGGATTAAAATGGTAAATAAATATAGAACTCATAATTGTGGAGAACTTAGAATATCAGATGTAAATAAAGAAGTAAGATTAGCAGGATTTGTTCAAACTATTAGAAATCTTGGAAAAATGATATTTATTGATTTAAGAGATGAAAAAGGAATAACTCAAATTGTAATTTCAGAGGATTCAAATATAGAAAATGTAAAAGAAATAGTAAAAGAATGTACAATATCAGTTACAGGAGAAGTAGTAGAAAGAACTAGTAAAAATGATAAAATACCAACTGGGGAAATTGAAATTATTGCTAAAGATGTAACTATACTTGGAAAATGTAGAAATTCATTACCATTTGAAATAAATATTGAAGGTCAAACTGTTAGAGAAGACTTGAGATTAGAATATAGATTTTTGGATTTAAGAAATGAAAAAATACATAATAATATTATTTTACGTTCAAAAATATTAAAAGATTTTAGAAAAGCAATGGATGAATTAAATTTTACAGAAATACAAACACCAATACTTGCAAATTCTTCACCAGAAGGCGCAAGAGATTTTCTTGTACCAAGCAGACTACATCCAGGAGAATTTTATGCACTTCCACAAGCACCACAACAATTTAAACAGTTATTAATGGTATCAGGATTTGAAAAGTATTATCAAATTGCTCCTTGTTTTAGAGATGAAGATCCAAGAGCAGATCGTTCACCTGGTGAATTTTATCAATTAGATTTTGAAATGAGTTTTGTAGAACAAGAAGATGTTTTTAAAGTAATAGAAGCAGTTTTACCTAAAGTATTTAAAGAAAATACAAATTATAAAGTAGATGATGGACCATTTATAAGAATTCCGTTTAAGGAAGCAATGGAAAAATATGGAACAGATAAACCAGATTTAAGAAACCCATTAATAATAAATGACTTGACAGATATTTTTGTAGGAACAGAATTTAATGCGTTTAAAGATAAAACAGTAAAAGCTATTGTAGTAGAAAATATGGAAGAAAAGCCAAGAAAGTTTTTTGATAATATGTCTGCATATGCAGTAGAAGAATTAGAAGCGAAAGGCTTAGCATGGGTAAAAGTAGATGGTGAGAAAAATTTAAATGGTGGAATTAGTAAATTTATAGATGATGAAAGAAAAGTAAAAATATTTGAAAAGATGAATGTAAAAGAAAATTCAGCAATATTTTTTGTAGCAGATGAGTATGATAAATCTGTAAAAATTGCAGGAGATGTTAGAATAAAATTAGGAGTGGAATTAGACTTATTAGAAAAAGATGTTTATAAATTTTGCTTTATAGTAGATTTTCCAATGTATGAATTATCTGATGAAGGTACAATAGATTTTAATCATAATCCATTTTCTATGCCACAAGGAGGATTAAAAGCTTTAGAAGAAAAAAAACCACTTGAAATATATGCATATCAGTATGATGCTGTATGTAATGGATATGAAATTTTATCTGGAGCAGTAAGAAATCATGATCAAGACATAATGAGAAAAGCTTTTAACATAGCTGGTTATACAGAAGAAGATATAAAAGGGAAATTTGGTGCACTATTTAATGCGTTTAGTTATGGAACACCACCTCATGCAGGAGCAGCAGCTGGTATAGATAGAATAATTATGCTTTTAGCAAAAGAAGAAAACTTACGAGAGGTAATAGCATTTCCAAAAAATAAAAAAGCTAGAGATCTTTTAATGAATGCTCCATCAAAAGTTTTTGATAAGCAATTAGAAGAAGTACATATAAAATTAGACTTAAAAGAAACTGAAAATAATTAGTATACAAAATAATATAAAGGAATATAAATATTTATGAAAATTTTTAAAAGAGTATTGATAATTATTTGTATAATATTAAGTTTTTGTGTAAATAAATCTTTAGCAGTAAGTGGAACTGTAAAAGCATCAGCAATAAGAGTTAGAGAAAAACCAAATACAACATCAGGCATTATTACTAATGTGTATGAAAATGATATTGTTGAAATATTAGAAACTGATGGAGAATGGTGTAAAATAAAATTAGATGATAAATCAGGATATGTAAAAAAAGAATTTTTATCAATTTCATCAGAAAAAAAGAAGGAAAGTAATAAGAATACTAGTACTAATAATTCTACAAATTCTAATAATACAGTAAATACAAATAATAAATCAAATACAACAACTAATGAAAACATAGCAAATACAAATACAGTAACTAATAATAATGAAAATTCAAATGAAGAAACGAAATATGCTACTAATAATGCGAGTTTAAGATTATTACCTAGTATAACATCAAGTATTATTTTGCAGTTGGATAATGGAAAACAAGTAACAAAAATATTAGAAATGAATAACTGGGTAAAAATTACTGATGGAAGTGTTCAAGGATGGGTTAATAAATCTAAAATAACTGAAACATCGTATACACCAAATGAAGTTTCTAAAAAAGAAACTCCGAAGCAGCCAGAAACACCAAAAGAGCAACCGGAAGAAAAACCTACGGAAACAAATAAAAATGGAAAAGTAAAAGTAGAAACAGCAAAAATAAGAAAAACTCCCAGCACATTGGCAGATATAGTAGGAACATTAGATTATTATGATGATGTAACTATTATTGCAGAAGAAGGTGATTGGTACAAAATATCTGGTAAAGGAATGTCAGGTTATGTAAGTAAAAAGTTAATAACAGTAAGTAATAACATATCTTCAAGAAGTTTAATAGAAAACAGAGAAGAAAATATAGATAATACTGTAATAACTAAGCAAGCTAATAATGCTATTAATGAATCACTATCAACTACTTCTTCAGGCAGTCAAGTTGTAGATTATGCAAAACAATTTTTAGGAACATCATATGTATCAGGAGGAAAAAATCCTCAAACAGGATTTGACTGTTCAGGATTTACTAAATATATTTATTCTAATTTTGGATATTCATTAGGAAGTACAGCAGCCTCTCAAAATAATTTGGGAGAAGAAATAGGAAGAGAAAATATTGAACCAGGAGATTTAATATTATTTTATGATGAAGGGAAAAGTAAAATAGGTCATACTGGCATTTACATAGGAGATGGAAATTTTGTCCATGCAGCAAATGCTTCTAGAGGAGTAGTTACAGACAATTTAAATACAAATTCTTATTATAATTCTAGATTTATTACTGCGAAAAGAATTGTAGAATAAGGCTTGGGGAGAAAAGGAGTTAAAAATTAAAAAGAAAATTTTAATAATAATATTTATAATGGGGCTATGTTATAACATAGCCTTTGTTTTTTTATTTGACAAAATTTATCCAGAAGAATGTAGTATAATTGGTACTTTTCAAATACTAAATAAAGAAGAAAAAGAGAATACTAATAAATATATTATAAAAGTTTTAAATATTTCAGAAATAAAATATAGTAAAAACACGAAACTTATATTATATGAAAAAGAAAATTTTATTCCTGGCGATATAATTAAAACTTCTGGTAATTTTGAAAAAGGAGATACTTCAAGAAATTATAAAGGTTTCAATTATAGAAAATATTTAAAAACTAAAAAAATATATGGAATTATATATTCTGATAAAAGTATATTTATTT
>CATJZH010000056.1 GCA_949746285.1 uncultured Clostridia bacterium | reverse complement strand
TTCACACCATTCTGTAACACTTGGTGTAAAAGTTAATAAACCTACTTGCTTTCTAAAGTGTTCAGATTCGAACACTTTAAAATTTGGATTGTACAATTCCTCCCAAGCAGTTAAAAAATCTAATGTACTCCTATTACGTAACCAATTTCTTATAACATCAGCAGCTCGTGATTTATCACTTTTGGCTTTTGCAATATCAGAAATACAAATATAATCCTTTTCATTTATATGGGTTACATTTATGCTTATATCTTGAACTTCAATAATTTTATTTTTCGTCGTCTTTCACCTCACTTTTTATTTAAATATGCAAAAACTTATTTCAAAGAAATGCTTATTTTAAAGGCTTTTGGCAAGTGTTTTCTTAAATCCCCACTTCCCACGAAATGGAAACTTTAGAAAACACCTCTTGATTCTCTTTTTTATTATTCATCAATTTCACCTTCTTTATCATTCCATCAAATTCGACGGATTTAAAATTCTATTTTGGCAACAAGTTGTTGCCATTTATCCTTATTATTTAGTATCATTTTGATTATTGTTTATTAATTTCATCATCAAGTCAAAATCACTTTGTAATTCTTTCATTTCTCTTTCACGATAAATCCTAAATTCTTTTTCTGCTTTTTTTATTGCTTCTTCATGTGAGATTTTTCCATTACCTTCTAATATTTTTCTTCTATTTAGCAATATTTGATTATCTAATTCTTCTACCCAATCTGCCATTTTCATACTTCTTTATTCTAATCCATCTCTATCTTCGTATATCATAATTTCATTATTATTTGAATTCATAAATACCTTCTTTCTGATTCTTTAATTAATTACTCATTTTATATTATTGAATAATTACTTCCCCATCTCTTACTGCTCTAAACTTTTTATTTTCAATTTTACATTTTTCAACTACTTCTTGTATTAAATTAACTTTATGGTAATTAGACTCATAATGTGGAATAAATATGTAATTAATAAAATTAATGCCATTGTATATAATCTCATTTTTTTCATAAAATTTAATTGGTTCATCTACTATATCAAAAATCTTTAAATTCTCACATAAAACACAACTACCTGCACTATATCCAATATATAAGAAATTATTATCTGAAAATTTTTGATACAGAAACTCATCAAATCCGCTATATCTCATTGCTTGTCTTAAAACAAAAACATTGCCACCCATAACACAACAAGCATTATATTTAATAAAATCATTATTTAATTTTTTATTATCCTCAAAATAATCTTTTAAATCTACAAGTTTAACCTCAAATCCTATCTCTTGCAAAAGTTTTGTATCTTCTTTTATATTAAATTCAATTTTTTCTTTACTTTTTGCATCAAGTGCATTAAAAATAAGTAATATTTTATTGTTATGTTCATTTATCCATTTTTTCAATACATCGATTTCATTCCCAAGTTTTTGAGATGACATATACAGTTTCACTTATTCTTCACTCCCATCAATGATTTTATTTATAATAAGTATAAATTCTCAAACCTTAATTCAATTTTCCATAATACATATCACTAAATATGCCATTTCTTTCTATAAGACTATCAAATTTGCCATCTTCTTCTATTTTGCCTTTATTTAAAACAATAATTCTATCACAATTTTTTAAAGTAGTTAATCTATGTGCAATAGCAATAATAGTTGTGTTATTCTCTTTTTTCAATTTTTCTATTTCTTCTTGTATATGTTTTTCAGAAGTATTATCTAAAGCAGCAGTTGCTTCATCTAAAATTAACACTTTTGGTTTTCTTAAGAATATTCTAGCAATTGCTATTCTTTGTCTTTGTCCTCCAGATAAATTATTTCCGCCCTCTGATATTTGAGAATTAAAACCTTCAGGCAAGCTTTCTATATAATCTAAAATATATGCCTTTTTAGCTGCTTGTTTTACTTCTTCTAGTGTTACTTTTCTTTTCATTCCATAAATAATATTTTCGTATATTGTTCCAGCTATTAGAAATGGTGTTTGAGGCACTAATGCTATAATTTCGGAAATATCTTTTCTCGTTAAATTTTCAATGTTTGTATCATCTAAAATTATTGTTCCATTTGCTTTTTCTAATTTACAAATAGATTTTATTAATGATGATTTTCCACAACCTGATGGTCCTGCAATTCCTAGATACATTCCTTTTTCTATATCTATATTAAAATCTTTTAATATTAACTTATCTTCACTTTCAGAATAATAAAAATTTAATTCTCTTACATTTATAATTTCGTCTGTAATATCATTATTTTTTTCATTTAGAACAGCATTATATGAAAAATCATTTGGTATCTCTACCATTTCAAAAAAATCATTTGCAAGTACTGTACATTCAGAAACTTCATCAAATATTCTATGTAATTCTTCTAATGGTTTAATTAATTGATTAAAACACAAATACGCTGTAAGTACACTACCAACTGAAATTACATTTTGTGTTGCTAAATATGTTGAAATACCAATAATTAATACTGTAAATACTGCTTGATTAATAAATTTTAGACAATCATACATTGCCATTGCTTTATGATGCTTCATTTCTTTATTTCTTAAGAATTCTGATTTGTTATTAAAACGATTTAATTCAAAATCAACACTATCACATATTCTTATTACTTCTATCCCATTTATCAATTCAACAATAGTTCCATCCATTCCAGATTTGCTCTCTAAAAGTTCTACTCTTATTCCTTTTTGACTTCCTATTTGCTTTAATACAATAAATATTCCTACTGGTATTACTAAAAGCATTGGAAGTGCTAATGTAATTGGTAATGTCAAAAATATAGTAATAACTGCTGCAATACTATTAAATATAGCTGGTGCAAAATCCATAAATAACAATTTTTCTAATTTTATTGTTCCATCTAAACATCTATTAAGTCTACCATGTATATTTCCAGTCATATTTTTTCTAAAATATGATAATGGTGCCATAAGTAATGATTTTATAACCATCCCTCTTGCTTTTTTCTCTGTTCTAGTTGCCACATCTTCTACCATTACTCTTCTTATTATTTTTATAATTTCATTTACTACATTTACAACCAATATAAAAACTAAAAAAGGTATTACCTTCTCAAATGATACATCGTTTACATTTAAAATATCATCTGTTAGCCACCCTATTGTTTTTGGTGTTAACTGTGTAAGACTTGCTGAAATTATCATTATTAATA
>CATJZH010000055.1 GCA_949746285.1 uncultured Clostridia bacterium | reverse complement strand
CATAAATTTTATTATTATTTATATAATTTATATTGTATTTTTCCCTATATTATTATTTTATATGTATTATTGCAAAGTGTCAAGTTTTTTTACCTAAAATTTGTGCTGAAACATCTTGTCTATGGCTTTTGAATAAATTTCCTTTGCTATTTTATATCCATTTGGAAATTCTTTTGCAAATTTATTCATACAAACATTACCATTTACTTCCATTACATATATTTTTTTATTATTAGTTACTGCAATATCAATATTTGCAAACCTTATATTTAAAGCTTTAGCTGCTTGTATAGCTACTTGTTTTATTTTTTTAACTAATTCATCGTTTTCATCTATTTTTACTGGCTTTGCTCCATTACTTAAATTGTGTTTCCATGATACTGTTACTTCTTCTTGATCTTTGGGAATATAATTTAAATCTAAATCTTTAATAATATCAATTTCTATACCATTTACTATATTTTCCTTTTCAATAAGATCTTTTAGAGTATCTTTGCCATTACCTACAACATATGCTTTTCTTTTCTTATATATACATAAAATTTCTTCATCTAAACATACTGCTCTATATTCATAGTCAATTTCTAAGTATTCACAAGCACTTAATGTATCTTTTCTTTTTTCAAATAATTTTTGAACTGCTTCTTCTATTTCTTTTTCACTTATACAGAAATAAACATCTTTTCCTTCACAAGAAGTATTGGCTTTTATAACTATTTTTTTATTATTTTTATAAAATAATTCTTTTACTTTAACTAAAAATTCATTTTTATAATATAGACTTCTAGTTAAAGGATTAAATATCATTTTATGTTCCACTATTGGTACATTATTTGCTTTTAGAATTTCGTATGTTGCATATTTATCATTTGCAATTTTGTAAGATGTCGCATTATTTAAATCAAATTGATATCTAATAACATGATGTTTTTCATTTTCTTTTTCTAACTCTCTAATCCAACCATATGAAAGAATTTTTTGAGTTATATTTTTTTCTTCGCATATTTCATTTAAAATTTTATAAAAAGGTATACTCTCTTCCATTTTTATATTTCTTCCCTCTCAATAATTTTTACATTACTTTACTAAATAATTTATTTTTATTTTTAGATATATATTTTTTCACTGCACAAATACCTATTATATATAATAAACTAACACTTATTACATACATATCTAGGTTACTAAATTTAAAGCCCAAAAACATTATAATTCCAAATTCTAATACTATAATTGCTATTTGAAAAAACATATTAATATTTTGCTTTACTACTGCATATTCAGTCATCCATTCTAATTTAGGATTTTTTAAATCAACAATAATCATCATATAATTATTAAATATATTTATTAAAATAGCAAGTATAACAAAATAAATCACTGACTTTACACTTATACTAGGTACTAAATATATAAAACCAACTATAAAAAACATTATTGGTACAAAATTTAAAATAATTCCTGGTATTAATTTATATACACATTGTTTTTCTAGATCTATTGGTATATATTTCATAAAATTCGCATTATTTCTATCTCTTGATATACTTGTAACTGATATAAAATTCATCATAAAAAAGAATACCACTATAAGCAATCCTACAGCAATCCCAATTGAAGTTTCACTTTTTTCAATAAGTAAATGTTTTAACATATTTATATCCTCTGAATTCATATCTTTATATGATAAAAATACTGGTATTCCAAAAATAAATGGAAATAAAATTGATGGTAAAATGCATTGCATAAAAAATATAGGATTTCTATTTAAATTTATAAATTCTTTTTTTACATATGATTTAATTATTGAAGCCTTTTTAAAAGTCATTTCATTAAAACTTTTCTTTTTACTTTTTATTCCATCAGACATAATCTTTGTTACTGATTTTATATATATTTTTGATATTAGTAAAGCACCTAAAATATAAACACTTGCTGCTGCTAAAATTAATATTACAATATTTAATATTCCCATAAAATTATTATAATTTACTAAAGAATTTACTGCTAACTTAATGGTTATAAAAAAATTAATATATACACTTAAAAGTCCATTCGTCTCTACTATCATATTTGCTAATTCTTCATTTGTTATAGAATTATTTGATGTATTTAGTAGTTGTATAGAAATCACAAATATCAGAGTTAGTCCTACACTTAAATATTGCACCATATCCTTATTTTTTATAATATTTGTAAACTTCATTATTAATGTTACTATAATAGTTGTTAGTATAACAGGAAAAACAGGAAACATAATCATAATTAATAATCCCATTATATAAAAAACAATTCCAGCATTAAGTAAATATCCATATAAAATCATGGCTGGCAATATAAGTACTAATTCCATAATATATTGTGATATTATTAAACAATTAATTTTTGCTATCACTATTTTAATTGGCTTTATTGGTAATGGCATTAAATATTGTATATCATTTGAAAAAAATAGTATATTTAAACTACTAAATATTGTTTGTACAATTTCAAATACTAATACATCTACAAAACATATTCCCAAAAAAACTGCTTGTTGATTTATTTGTATAAGACTTGTTATTATTTCATAACTTACATAGCCTATTAAACCAGCTATATATAAATATATAAAAACAAATAATAAAAATTTTCCAAAAGTAATTTTTTTTGTATTTATTGATTCTTTAAATAAAATTTTAGTCAATAATATTATATCTTTCATTTCAAATTCTCTCTTACTCTGTAATTTCTAAAAATAATTCTTCTAAAGATGCATTTTCTTTAAACTTTTTTTTCATTTCTTCATAAGTTCCAATAAAAATCAAATTTCCTTTATCTATAATCCCTATTCTATCACACAATTTTTCAGCTACTTCTAACACGTGTGTTGAAAAAAACACAGTATTACCTTCACTTGAATGCTTTTTCATCATTACTTTTAAATCATGTGCCGATTTTGGATCTAATCCTGTCATAGGTTCGTCTAAAATCCAATTTTTAGGATTATGAAGTAAAGTTCCTATTACTATTATTTTTTGTTTCATTCCATGTGAATAGCTTTGAATTCTATCATTTAAATTTTCATATATACCAAATTGTTTAGATAATTCTTCAATTCTTTCTTTTCTCTCTGCAGTAGATATTTTATAAATATCTGCCAAAAAATTCAAATATTCTATTCCTTTTAATTTTAAAAATATATCTGGATTATCTGGAACATATCCAAACTTCTTTTTAGTTTCTACTGGTTTTTCTGTAATACTTGTACCATCTATAATTATATCTCCACTATCTATTTCTAAAATTCCTGTAATCATTTTTATAGTAGTAGTTTTTCCAGCTCCATTTGGTCCTAAAAATCCAAATATTTCACCATTCTTAACTTCAAAATTTAAATTATTAACTGACTTTTTATTTTTCGTATATGATTTACTAATATTTTTAAATTCTATCATTTTTTCTCCTAACATAAAAGCGAACTAATATATTTTGTTAATTCGCTTTTGTAAAATTATTTTTTCATTGTAGTAACTATTTTCAAAACCTCTGATACACTCCAAGCTTGTGAGAAAGTTCCTCCTGGTTTAAATGGTGTTTGTGAACTATATAATTCAGAAATTGTTCCAATTCCTTCTTCTTTATTTATTTCTGTTTTAAAAGTAGTAAATACATTTTTTATAAATTTTTCATATTCAATTACTAATTTTTCTTTTTCTAATCTATCTTTTTCATCATCTATTATATTTTTAAAACTATCAGAATATAAACCTAGTAGCCAAACCCAAACAACACCTTGATGATATGCTGAATCTCTTTCTACTGGATTTCCTTCATAATATGGTATATATCCATCTTCTCCTTTTGCTAATGTTCTTAATCCATATTTTGTTAATAATTTTGTTGTTACTGTTTTAAAAATAGTCTTGCCTATTTCTGATGATGGTTTAATAACTGGATATGTTGTAGATATAGCAAATAGCTGATTAGGTCTTATTTTATCGTCTCCTAAAACATCATATAAAGATTTTTTATTTTTATTGTAAAATTTTTTTTCAAATACTTTTTTATGATTAGCAGCCAATTTTTTGTAAGTATTTGCAACATCTTTACTTTCAAATTTATTTGAAAGTACTTCTAATGTTTTTAATGCATTGTACCATAGTGCATTTAATTCAACAACATTTCCATTTCTTGGTGTTACTGCATAATCACCTATTTTCACATCCATCCATGTATTTTGCGTTGTTTCTGTTCCTGATGATAGTAATCCATCTTCTTCTACAAAAATATTATTATTATCAAGATTTGTTCCTTTTGTATATTCTTCAATTATATTTTTTAATTTTTCATATATATTTTCTTTTATAAAATCATAATCTTTCGTATATTGTAAAAATTTGTTTACTTGTTCAAATAACAACAATGATGCATCTGCACTATTGTATAATGGTCTATTATCAAATCCTGAATAACCATTTGGAACTAATCCATATTTAATATCTCTAGTAAATGTTAATAGTATTTCTTTTGCTAAATCATATCTTTTAGTTATTAAAAACATACCTTCAAATGCAATTAATGAATCTCTTCCCCAGTCTAAAAACCAAGGAAATCCAGCTATAACTGAGTGTGTTCCAAAACTTTGTCTATTTATTATAAAACTTTCTGAAGCAATAAGTAAGCTTTTTACAAGTTCATTATAATCTTTGTCTTGTTTAGATAATTTAGATTTTTGTTTTATAAGTTCAGTATTTTCTATAATCTTTTCTAATCTATTTATTTCTTCTTCAAAAACTTTATTACTATCTATTTGTTCTGTATTATCTTCTAAAGATGCTACAAATGTTATTTCTTTTGTCTCTCTTGGTTTTATAACAACTTCATATCTTCCTGGAATAATTAAGTCTTCTTCTGGATAAAAACCTCTTTCCTCTTCTTTTATATAAAACATATTCTTGAATAAATCGTTGTTATGTTCAATATATTCACCATCATTTACATAAAGATATAGTGGTGTTGTTACTTTTCCATCTACTTTTAATCTTATTTTATTATTATCATTTTTCTGTCTTATAACATAATTATGATTTGTATTCATTTGATGGAAATCTCTAAAATTTACAATTGGTGCTAATTTTAATCTTGATTCATCTTTTCCATTTTTGATTTTATATTGAATAACAACTGTATTTCTTCCATGTACCATTGATATAGTTTTAACTATTTTTACATCTTTTACTTTATATGTAAAAACAGGTAAATACTCTTTTTCAAAACTTTCTAAGTTTTTAAAACCATCAGAAACATAGTTTTCACAGACATTTGTGAAAAGTCCATAATCTTTACCTTTTATAACAATACTCTCATCCACTTTTGAAAGAAGTACATATCGTAGCGCTGGTGGCATTAATGGAGCAACTAATAATCCATGATATCTTCTAGTGTTTGCTCCTAATACAGTCGATGAAGCATATCCTCCTATTCCATTAGATATTACCCATTCTTTATTTAAACATTCTTTTAATTCTATTTGCTTTTTTGTTAATTTCATTTGTACATTACCCCTTTAATTATTATTTCTTTTGTTGTTTCTTCTCATAGGTTCTCTTTTGGGACTATTTTCTGCTTTATTTTTCTTGTCATTTTCAATTTTTTCAATTTGCTCCGCAATTTTCTGATTTTCGATAATTTTTTTGTCTGTGTTTTGAATTGAATCTACTCTATCTTTATATTTTTCTTTAAATTTACTTTTGGTATTTGAAAAATCTATTTTTGTTTTATACGGTATTTTTACTAAGCTTTTTTGTTGTAATTTTTTTTGCTCTTTCAATACTGATTTTAATAATAAATATTGTGTATCATTTTGCATATCATGGAATTTCAAATCATTACATACCATTTCAATTATTGTTGATGCAACAACACTCGAATCATGCATAATTTTTCCATCTTTTATACAAGATAAATTCTTTTGTATTACTTTTACGTCATATTCATTTATTTTTTTATTATCTATTTCTACTATGTCTTGACCTTCTTTGTTATATTTTCTTACATATTCTGGAACAACTTCTCCAGTATCTGCTAAACAATAATCTATAATTCCTGTTCCCACATGCTCTTGTAATGCTTTTAAATGTTCTGATAATGTATAATTTTCCGTTTGTCCAGGTTCTGTCATTATATTTGAAATATAATACTTAGTAGCTTTACTATCTTTTACTGCTTTAGAAATATTTCTTACTAATAAATTTGGTAATACATTTGTATATAAACTTCCTGGTCCTATAATTATAATCTCTGCATCTTCTATCGCTTCTACCACTCCTGGAGCTGGTTTAGCGTTTGATGGTGTTACATATATTCTATTTATTTTTTGTGATTTTGAAGCAACAGCTTCTGGAATTTTGTCTTTTTGTTTTATTGTTGTACCATCAGAAAGATCTGCACATAATGTAATTTCATCTAATGTAACTGGCAATACTTTTCCAGATATATTTAATACTTGACTACTTCTTAAAATAGCTTCTGACATATTGCTATATATTTCGTTCATAGCAACTAAATATAAATCTCCAAAATTAAGTCCATATAATTTTTCATTTTTAAAATTTAAATTCATTAAACTAGACATTTCATTTTCGTTATTTGACATTGATGTTATTGCATCTTTTATATCTTTAAAAGAATCAGCTCCTGATACATTTGTATAATCCGCCATATTTACTATAGCTGTAATATTGTTGGTGTATTTCTTAAAACCTTCTAATATATTATTTAATCCAGGTCCTCCTCCAATTACAACTACTTTTGGTCCTTCTTCATAAACTTTTCTATTAAATATTAATGATTTAATGTTGGATTTAGCTTTTTCTCCAGTCTCCGTGGTATTATTAGCTTCTATGATTATTTCAAGTGATCTTTTTTGTATAAATACAATACTTATAACTATTGATATAAATCCTATAACAAATATTGTTATTGTTTTTCCTAGTTCAAAAAAACTTATTTCTTCTGAAACTAATATTTTTGCTATTCCATAACAAGTGAGTACCATACCAAAAATTATTAAAAGAATCCATCTTTTAACTTTTGTACTCGCTTTAAACCATTCTATAAATGACCTCATTACTTTTCATCTCCTAATACTAATATTTCTAATTCTATATCTACATTAAACTTCTTTTTTACTTCTTTTTTTATATGTGAAATTAATTCTAATACATCTTTGGCAGAAGCTTTTCCTTTATTTACTATAAAACCTGCATGTTTTGTTGATACCTCAGCATCTCCTACACTAAATCCTTTTAATCCACATTCATCAATTATTTTTGCAGTTGGCTTTGTTTCTATCCTTTTAAATGTACTTCCTGCATTTGGATATTCTAATGGTTGATGTTCTTTTCTAGATTTTGAATATTCTTGCATTTTTTCTTCAATTTCTTCTTTTATTCCTTTTTTTCCTTTTATAGTTGTATCTATAATTATTCCATCTAAACTTGAAAAAATGCTATTTCTATATTCAAATTTATGTTCATCTAAAGTTAAAGTTTTTATCTTGCCATCATATGTCATATATCTAGATCTTACTAAAATATCTTTCATTTCACTTCCATATGCGCCAGCATTCATTCTAATTGCTCCACCTATTGTTCCTGGTATTCCTGATAAAAATTCTACCCCTGCTATTTCTTCTTTTAACGCTACACTTGCTAATGCTGCTAGTGACATTCCAGATTCTGCTGTTATAAATATTTCATTTGAACTTCTTTTTATTTTGAAACTTTTAAAATCTAACTTTATTACAATTCCTCTAATTCCACCATCTTTTACTAAAAGATTTGTACCATTTCCTATAATATAAAATTTAATATTGTTTTTACTTGCTAAATTTATTACATTTTTTAATTCATCTACTGAACTAACTATCACAAAATAATCGGCATTACCGCCAATTTTAAGTGATGTATGCTTAGACATAGGCTCATTTTTCAATATGTTTTTTTTATTTACAATTTCTTGTAATTGTTTTTCAAAGTCTGCCATATGATCTTCCCTTCTGCTCTTATATACTCAAAAATTATATAGTAATACTATCATTATTTTATATTTTTTACAAGTAGAATAAGAAAATTTATTAGAATATAAATTCATCTCCATCTTTTAAAATAACAATATTTTTTATATTTAATTGTTTTAGTTTTTCTCTAGTTATATCATGCATATGTGTTGTATAAAAAATACAATTTGGAAATTTTATTGCCAATTTTTTTATATCATCTATACTTATATGACTCTTTTTTTCCATAATTTCGCTATCATTACAATCACATATTAAATGTTGACATTTACTAGCCATTTCTTCAATATTATTACAAGGTGTTGAATCTCCTGTAAATCCTATATATTTATCTCCTTCATGAAATACATATCCATATGACTCTATATAACTACTATGATTAACTAATATTTTTTCTATATCATATGCACATATTTTAAATTTATTATCATGTACATATTTGAAATAATCTTTTATTTTTTCAGCTTTATTTCGAAATGCTAGTTTAGTAATATCATATACTTTGTTTACGTCTTCTTTAGTACAATATATATTACTAAATTCTCCTTCATATGGCATTTTATAAAGTAAAAAAAATGGTAAATCAAAAAAATGGTCGCCATGAAAATGAGTTATTAATAAATCAGTAATTTTAGAAAAGTCTACATCCATGTTTTTTAAAGTTTTACATATTCCATTTGGCACATCTATTAATATCTTATTATCAATTAAATAACTGGCACTATTACTACTCGAATAAAGATTTCCAGAACCGATTACTTTTAATTTCATTTTACTCCTCCTATTTTTACATTATACTATTTGCTACTATTTTTTTCTAGTATAAAATTTAAAAAAGATGCAACACAAATGCTGCATCTTTCATTATATATTATTTTATATTTATGCATGTGTTGTTTCTTGCTTTACTTCTTTTATGTTTATATCTCTAACATGCTCGATTTTTTCCCATTTAGTATTTGGTTTTATTATACATTTTAAATTTATTAGTATCCATGAACCTAAAAATAATGGATAGCATAATATTGCTCTTAACATTGGTTTTATTTTTCTTTTATCTAAAGCCATTATCGCTACACCTGTAATAACTGGTAATATGAATGTTGCGATTAAATATCTAGAGTAATTTCCAATTAAATCACTTGCTGTCATTTCAGCACCTAAATATAATAATCCATTAACTCCTAGTAATAAAAATGTTAATAACATCATAGGAATCCCAAACATATATAATAATCCATCAAAGTTCATAAGTGTTTTGTGTTTAGCTACACCTTTAGCTAAATCTTTAGTATAGTTTTTCATACATTGTAAATGTCCTACTGTCCATCTAGAACGTTGTGACCAACTTTGATCAAAATGAACTGGTTGCTCATCATATACTATTGCATCTGTTGCCCATCCTAGTTTTCTTCCTTTTGATATATTTATTAAAGAAAATTCTATATCTTCTGTTAATGTAACCGTTTGCCATCCATTAGGTTTTACTACATCAAATTTTACCATAAATCCTGTTCCATTTATTAAAGGAGATAATCCTAAGTTATATCTTGCTAGATGATAAAATCTGTTCATCATCCAATAAAATATTGCATATCCACCAGTAATCCATGAATCTGTAGGATTCTTTATATCTCTATATCCTTGAACTATTTCTTCTCCTTGACAAAGCTTTTTATTCATATTTTTTAAGAAATTTTTATCTACTATATTGTCTGCATCAAATACACAAAATGCATCATAATCAGCATTTTCTTCTATTTTTTGTTTTAAAAACCAATTAAGTGCAAATCCTTTTGTTTTGTGTTCTTCATCAAATCTTTTTAAAACTTTTGCTCCAGCTTCTTTAGCTATTTCTGCTGTTGCATCTGTACAATTGTCTGCTATAACGTATATATCATATAGCTCTTCAGGATAATTTTGAGCTTTTAAACTTTCAACTAAATTTTTAATTACATTTTCTTCGTTATGTGCTGGTATTATTGCCATAAATTTATGATCTTTTTCAATTATTAACTTTTTATCTTTTAATTTTATTAAAGAACAAAAGCTAACTACAATTTGATATGCCCAATATATTGTTATTAACCATATCAAAGCTTGTTGTAGAAGATATAAATACTTCATTTTTTAACCTCTTTTCATATGTTAATTTGTATAGATTTATTTTGCTTCTATACACAGTTTTTATTATAGCATTTTATGGAATATTTTTCAAGTTTTTTGCTTAATTTTAAGAATTTCATAATATTTTTGTACATGCTACTATTTTCAGTATTTTTTGCATTTTTTCTATACTTATTTATAGTATATAATGAAAAAAAAATTATATTCACTAAAAAATTTAATTTTTTAATTGCATTTTTTGACATTGTTTGTAATTTTATGTAAATTATGGTAAAATTATATTATCAAAATATGGAGGTGAAATGTCATGGAAAAGAATTTACGGTTTTTAGCCCATCTTTTTCAGGCTCTGGCAAGCATTATTAACGGGGTTATTGCCCTTATAACTGCTTTTCAGTATTATAGAGGAAGCCATCATTCTTTTGAAGATGATGACTATTAGACTCTAGTTTCAAAACGAAGCACAGAGTGCAAAATATCTGTGCTTCGTTTTTTATATTGTTCTATTACTCTTCAGTAGATTCTGTATATAAGTCTTTTCTTGTTAAGTTTATTCTTCCTTGATTATCAATTTCATAAACTTTTACTGTTACCTCATCTCCAACTTTTAAAACGTCTTCTACTTTATTTACTCTTTCATTTGAAATTTTTGAAATATGAAGCAACCCTTCTTTTCCTCCACCTAAATCAACAAAAGCTCCAAATGTTGCTATTTTAACAACTTTTCCAGTATATATCCCATCTACTTCTATTTCTCTAGTTATTTCTTCAATAATTTCTTTTGCCTTGTTAGCACCTTCTAAATTATCTGAATATATAAATACTGCTCCATCTTCTTCTATATCTATTTTTACCCCTGTTTCTTCTATTATTTTATTTATAACTTTTCCACCGGAACCTATAACATCTTTAATTTTATCTACACTTATTTGCATATTAACAATTTTAGGTGCATATTTAGATATTTCTGCTCTTGGCTCAGAAATTTGTGGGCACATAATATCGTCTAGTATATATGCTCTGGCTTTAGCCGTTCTTTCAAATGCTTCTGCTATTATTTCATAACTTAATCCATCTACTTTTATATCTACTTGTATTGCTGTTATACCATCTTTTGTTCCACCAACTTTAAAGTCCATATCTCCAAAGAAATCTTCTATACCTTGAATATCTGTTATAACAACATATTTACTTGGATCATTTTCATCTGTTATTAATCCTGTTGATATACCAGCAACTGGTTTTTTTATTGGAACACCAGCATCCATTAATGCTAATGTTGATGCACATATACTTCCTTGTGATGTAGAACCATTTGAACTTAATATTTCTGATACTACTCTTATTGCATATGGAAATTCTTCTACACTTGGTAATACTGGAACTAATGCTTTTTCAGCTAAAGCACCATGTCCTACTTCTCTTCTTCCAGGTCCACGTGAAGATTTTGCTTCTCCTACACTATATCCTGGGAAATTGTATTGATGCATATATCTTTTAGAT